>JALREE010000337.1 GCA_023256835.1 Pseudomonadales bacterium
GCTGCGCCAGGCCCTGGGTTTCGCGTCACTGGCCGAGGCGCTGCAGTTCCTGCACCGCCCGCCGGTGTCAGCGCGGCTGCACGAGACCCTGCACAGCCTGGCCAACGGCAGGCATCCTGCCCAGCGCCGGCTGGCCTTCGAGGAACTGCTCAGTCATCGCCTGTGTCTGCGCCGCCTGCGCCAACAGGCCGATCAGCAGAGTGCGCCGCTGCTGCGCGGTCCCGGCACCCTGCGAGCGGCCTTCCTGCGCACGCTGCCCTTCGCGCTGACCGGCGCGCAGCAGCGGGTGGCGCAGGAGATCGCTGCCAATCTGGCGCGCGAGCAGCCCATGCTGCGCCTGCTGCAGGGCGATGTGGGCTCGGGCAAGACGCTGATTGCCGCCCTGGCCGCACTGCAGGCAGTGGAGAACGGCCTGCAGGCCGCCATTATGGCGCCCACCGAACTGCTGGCCGAGCAACACCACCTGACGTTCACCCGCTGGCTGGAGCCTCTCGGACTCAAGGTGGGCTGGCTCAGCGGCAAGCTCAAGGGCCGCCCGCGCGAGGCCCAGCTGCAGGCAGTCGCCAGTGGCGAGGCCCAGGTGGTCGTCGGGACCCATGCCCTGTTTCAGGCTCATGTCCAGTTCGCCCGCCTCGGCTTGATCGTCATCGACGAGCAGCACCGTTTCGGTGTGCATCAGCGCCTGGCGCTGCGCGAGAAAGGAGCCAGCGGGCAGCAGGTGCCCCATCAGCTGGTGATGACGGCCACGCCGATTCCCCGCACCCTGGCCATGAGCGCCTATGCCGACCTGGACTGCAGCGTGATCGACGAGCTGCCCCCCGGCCGCACCCCCGTCAACACGCTGGTGATCTCCAGCGCCCGCCGGGCCGAGATCATCGCGCGCATCCACCATGCCTGCAGTCAGGGCGCCCAGGCCTACTGGGTCTGCACCCTCATCGAGGAATCCGAGGCCCTGCAGTGTCAGGCAGCCGAAGCCAGTGCCGAGGCGCTGCGCCAGCAGCTGCCGGATCTGGCCATCGGTCTCGTGCACGGACGCATGAAGCCGCGAGAGAAGTCCGCCGTGATGGAGGCCTTCAAGGCCGGCGACCTGCAGCTGCTGGTGGCCACCACGGTGATCGAGGTGGGCGT
This sequence comes from Pseudomonadales bacterium, assembly GCA_023256835.1. Lineage (GTDB taxonomy): Bacteria > Pseudomonadota > Gammaproteobacteria > Pseudomonadales > Pseudohongiellaceae > UBA5078. The sequence continues at coordinate 1,129 of JALREE010000337.1, forward strand.
GGATGTGCCCAATGCCAGCCTGATGATCATCGAGAACCCCGAGCGGCTCGGGCTGGCGCAACTGCATCAGCTGCGCGGGCGGGTGGGTCGCGGGGCGTTGGCCAGTCACTGCGTGCTGCTCTATCAGGCCCCGCTCTCCGCGCTGGCCCAGGAGCGCCTGGGCATCCTGCGCGACAGCACCGACGGCTTCCTGATCGCCGAGAAGGACCTGGCCCTGCGCGGCCCCGGTCAGGTGCTGGGCACGGCGCAGACCGGCCTGATGAGTTTCCGTATCGCCGACCTGGTGCGCGACGCCGGCATGCTGGAGCAGGTGCGCGAGCATGCCGAGATCCTGCTGCGTGACCATCCCGCGAGTGTCGAGCCGCTGATCCAGCGCTGGCTGGGCGAGCGCGAGCTGTACGGCAATGTCTGACCCGGCGTTTTCCGGATAGGCGGCGCCACCTTCGCGCGGCTATAATCCGCGCACTTCGACCACCGCGCGGACCCTTGGGCGCCCGGCGCGGGCTCGCCGATCCTTCACCACCACTGACAGGCACACCATGCAGACACCGCCGGCCACTCGGATGTATGCCGAACCCACCAATCCCGTTCGTGTCGTGCTGCTGGCCGATGGCCGTGGTCGCGGTCAGGTCGTCGTCCCGGTCTCGCATCTGCTGGACCTGAAGCTGCTCAACAGCCTGGTGGAGCGCGAGCTCGTGCCCATGCGCCAGCGCGATATCGTGGACTTGACCCGCTCCGGCAAGCTCACCCAGATCGAGAGCGCTCCGGTGTTCTTCCTGCTGCCAACCATTCTCGACGAGGCGGTCGCGGCCCATACGCACTGTCAGTACGACCTCATCACCGTCGATGGGGTAGAGCGCCAGGAAGTCGCCCTGAGCACGCTGCGCGAAGCCCTGCGGGAATCGTCCTATCGGGTTCGAGCCATCCGCTGCACCGTGCCTGCCGAAGCGCTGTACCGGCGCGCCCCGGCAGCCAGCAACGATCTGGACCAGATCTTCAATTCCATCCGCAACTTCACCACCCTGCGCATCAAGCAGCGGCTGGAAGAGACGCTGGGGATTCCGCCGCTGCCCCAGACGGCCCAGCGCATCATCGCGCTGCGCTCGAATCCGGACGCCACTGTCGCCGAGCTGGCCGGGATCGTCGAGTCCGATGCGAGTCTGGCCGCGCAGGTGGTGAGCTGGGCCTCGTCGCCCTATTACGCGGCGCCGAGCAAGATCAAGTCGGTGCAGGACGCCATCATGCGTGTGCTCGGTTTCGATCTGGTGAGCAATCTGGCACTGGGCATGGCCCTGGGCAACACCCTGGCGATGCCGAAGGACTGCCCGGACGGCTTCACCCCCTACTGGCAGCAGTCAGTGTTCTGCTCCAACGCCGTGGAGGCCATCGTCAAGCTGATGCCGCCCGCCCAGCGCCCGAGCCTCGGGCTGGCCTGCCTGGCCGGCCTGCTGCACAACTTCGGCTATCTGGTACTGGCCCACACCTTCCCGCCGCACTTCTCGTCCATCTGTCGCCATGTCGAGGCCAATCCTCACATCAGTCATGCGGCCATCGACCATCACCTGCTCGGCGTCACCCGCGAGCAGATCTGCGCCTGGCTGATGCAGCTGTGGAACATGCCGCCCGAGGTGAGCGTGGCATTGCGCTTCCAGAACGAGGTGGAGTACGAAGGCGAGCACTGTGCCTACCCGCACCTGATCTTCATCGCCATGCGGCACCTGCGTCACCACGGCATCGGCGACGCACCGCCCGAGGAGATTCCTCTGCCGCTGTACCAGCGCTACGGGCTCGACCCGGTCAAGGTGGCTGCCGCCATCGACAAGGTGCTGGCATCGGCCGAGGACATCCGCAAGATGGCCGACAATTTCAAATGACGAGGCAGCCGTGAGCACGTCACTCGACCCGCTGCGCATGCGTCTGCAGATCGCGCTCACCGCTGCCTCGGCGGCGTTTGCGCGACACTTCCCGGCCGCGCACGCACGCCTGCCCGCCTTCGTGCAGCTGACACGCCTGAACCGCCCCATCGGCATCTATCTGCTGCTGTGGCCCACGCTCGGCGCGCTGTGGATTGCCGCGCAGGGCCTGCCCGATCTGCACCTGCTGCTGATCTTCGCCCTGGGCACGGCGCTGATGCGCTCCGCGGGCTGCGCGATCAACGACTTCGCCGACACGCGCTTCGATGGCAGCGTGCAGCGCACGCGCGCGCGTCCCCTCATCACCGGCGCCGTGAAGCGCCACGAGGCCCTTCTTGTGTTCGGCGTGCTGTGCGCCCTCGGCTTCGTGCTGCTGTTGTTCACCAATGCACTGACGATCCAGTTGTCTTTCTTTGCCGTGGCCATCGCCGCGCTGTATCCGTTCATGAAGCGCTTCACCAATCTGCCGCAGCTGGTGCTGGGCGTGGCGTTCTCCTGGGGCATCGTGATGGCGTTCGCGGCGCAGCGTGGCGAGCTGCCGGTGCAGGTGTGGCTGCTGTTCGTGGCCAATTGTCTGTGGACGGTGGCC
>JALREE010000341.1 GCA_023256835.1 Pseudomonadales bacterium
CGGTCTCGGGGCCGAGGTCACCGTGTATTGCGACGCGCCGCTGCAGGCCTTGCTGGCACGACTGGAAGATGAGCTGCGCTTCGTGCTGATCGTGTCGCAGACACGACTGCAGCCGCTGGCCGAGGCCAAGGACGCGGTAGAGACCGAGTTGCCCGGTCTGCGCCTGCAGATCACGCCTTCGCCCCATGCCAAGTGCGTGCGCTGCTGGCATCACCGCGCCGATATCGGCGTGCACGCCGAGCACCCGGAGCTGTGTGGTCGCTGCGTCGAGAACATCGTCGGCAACGGGGAAGTCCGTCACCATGCCTGAGTCTCTGCCAATGGCTCCGGGCATCGTGCCTGGCGCCCGGGTCACCCTGCATTTCGCGCTGACGCTGGCCGATGGCACGCCGATCGACAGCAATTTCGACAAGCCGCCGGCGAGTTTCGTGATGGGGGATGGCAGCCTGCTGCCCGGCTTCGAACAGGCGCTGCTCGGGGCTGTGAGCGGTCAGCGCATCGACGTGCTGCTGCCGCCGGAACAGGGCTTTGGTGTCGGGACGCCCGACAATGTGCAGGTACTGCCCCGCCGCCGTTTCGCTGCGCTGCTGGCCAATTCCACCGATCCGGTGGTGGAAGGCACAGTGCTGTCGTTCACCGACTCGGGAGGCTTCGAGATTCCCGGCGTGGTGAAGTCGATCGACGAGGACACGCTGGTGGTGGATTTCAATCATCCGCTCGCCGGTCGCGAGATTCGATTCAACGCGCACATCCTGGCCGTGCTCGCGCCGGGCGTGCAAGCCATGGAGATTCGCTGATGAACGGCGTTCAACACGTCACGCCCGCTCCCGCAGCGGCGCAGGCCCAGATCAAGCTGGCCAACCCGCGCGGCTTCTGTGCCGGGGTGGATCGCGCCATCGACATCGTCAACCGGGCGCTGGACATCTACGGCGCGCCCATCTACGTGCGGCACGAAGTGGTGCACAACAAGTTCGTGGTGGATACCCTGCGCCAGCGCGGCGCGATCTTCGTCGACGAACTTGCGGACATCCCCTCGCTCGACGCGCAGGGTCGCCCGGCCATCGTCGTGTTCAGTGCCCACGGCGTGGCGCAGTCCGTGAAGGAAGAAGCCGAGCAGCGCGGTTTCAAGATCTTCGATGCCACGTGTCCGCTGGTGACCAAGGTGCATCTGGAAGTCATCAGCTTCAGTGCTGCCGGCCGCGAATGCGTGCTGATCGGCCACCAGTTCCACCCGGAAGTCGAGGGCACCAGGGGCCAGTACGACGAGAGCAGCGGCGGTCGCATCTATCTGGTCGAATCGGTGGAGGACGTGCAGCGCCTGCAGGTGCGTGAGCCGGAGAAACTCTCTTATGTCACGCAGACGACGCTCTCGATGGATGACACCTCGCGCATCATCGATGCCCTGCGCGAGCGTTTCCCGCTCATCGAGGGGCCGCGCAAGAAAGACATCTGCTACGCCACGCAGAATCGTCAGGATGCCGTGAAGCAGCTGGCGCTGGAATGCGAGCTGCTGCTGGTGGTGGGCTCGCCCAACAGCTCCAATTCGAATCGTCTGAAGGAGCTGGCCGAGCGGCTGGGGTGCGAGTCCTATCTGATCGACAGCGTCGACGACGTGCAGCCGCAGTGGTTCGAGAACAAGACCCGTTTCGGCGTGACGGCCGGTGCCTCGGCCCCGGAGATCCTGGTGCAGCAGGTGGTGGAGCGCCTGCGGCAGATCTGCGGCATGGAGCCCGAGGAACTGGAAGGCGTGGAAGAGAACATCGTGTTCAGCATGCCCAAGGAACTGCGCCGCTGAGACAGCGGCGCACACGGGCT
>JALREE010000348.1 GCA_023256835.1 Pseudomonadales bacterium
TCGACAACACCCTGGATGCCTGGATGCGCGAGACCTTCGGCATCGCCACCGGCCTGCTGCTCAGTGGCACCCTCGTGGCCGTGGTGTTCGCCTATCTGGTGCGCTTCCTGCCCGTGGCCCTGAACACCCTCGACGCCGGGCTGGGCAAGATCAAGCCGACGATGGACGACGCCGGCCGCTCCATGGGGCTCAAGCCGCTGCAGATCCTGCGCCGCGTGCACGTGCCGGTGATGCGCGGCAGCCTGCTCACGGCCAGCCTGCTGGTGTTCGTGGATGTGCTCAAGGAACTGCCTGCCACGCTGATCCTGCGCCCCTTCAATTTCAACACGCTGGCCATCCGCACCTATGAGCTCGCCAATCAGGAGCGGCTGGCCGAAGCCTCCAGCACGGCCCTGATGATCGTGCTGGCCGGCATCATCCCTGTCATCATTCTCAACCAGACGATCTCGCGATCCCGGCCAGGCCATGACTCCACTTCTTGAACTGCATCAGCTCACCGTGGCGCTCGAGCGCACAGTGATTGTCCGCCTAATCAGTCTGCAGCTGGAGCAGGGCCGGATCGGCTGCCTGCTCGGCCCCAGCGGCTGCGGCAAGACCACGCTGCTGCGGGCAATCGCCGGCTTCGAACGTGCGCTGGAAGGAGAGATTCGCATGGGCGGCGAGCTGGTCAGCGATGCCCGGCACTGCTTGCCGGTGGAACAGCGTCAGGTGGGCATGGTGTTTCAGGATTACGCGCTGTTTCCCCATCTGAGCGTGCGCGACAACATCGGTTTCGGTCTGCGCGGCCTGAGTGCGGCGGCCCGCACGGCGCGCATAGAGGAGCTGGCCGGCATGCTCAAGATCGCCGACTACCTCGACGTTTATCCGCACCGGCTCTCCGGCGGGCAGCAGCAGCGCGTGGCGGTGGCCCGGGCCATGGCGCCCAAGCCGCGACTGTTGCTGCTGGACGAGCCCTTCGCCAGTCTGGATGTGGAGCTGCGCGAGCAGATCGCGCGGGAGATCCGCCAGGTGCTGAAGCAGGACGGGATCACGGCGATCCTGGTCAGCCACAATCAATACGAGGCCTTCGCCATGGCCGACGAAATCGGGGTCATGCGCGCGGGAGAGCTGCTGCAGTGGAGCACGCCTTTCGAGCTCTACCACCAGCCCACCTGCGAGTACGTGGCGGACTTCGTGGGCGAGGGCGTCTTCCTGGAGGGGCGCGTGCTGGATGACAGGCGGGTTCAAACGAGTCTGGGCGTGCTCGGCGGCACGGAGTTGCATGGCTTTGCGGTGGACACCCAGGTGCAGGTGCTGATCCGGCCGGATGACGTCATTCACGACGATGACAGCCCGAAGACGGCCCGAGTGCTGGACAAGGCCTTCCGCGGCTCCCAGTACCTCTACACGCTGGAGATGCCCGATGGCACCCATGTGCTGAGCCTGGTGCCCAGCCACCATCGTCATGCCCAGGGCGAGATGATCGGCATTCATGTCGAGATGGACCACCTGGTGGCCTTCCCGCACTGAGTCACGCGCGGCGGCGCTTCAGCCGCCCTGATCCACCAGGAAGGTCTCCAGACTTTCCCCCGTCAGCTTCTTCACCTGCGAGAACACGAACCAGATGGCGGCCATCAGGATCACCATGCTGGGCAGGGCGATCACCGGATAGCTCAGGGCCGTCATGCGGCCGAGTTCCTCGCTGAACTGCGTGGTGCCGGGCGGGCTCACCAGGATGATGCGCGCCAGCAGGTAGTTCAGCGTGGAGGACACGAAGAAGCTGCCTGCCACGATCAGCGAGGCCTGGCTCAGGCGTTTCTCGAACATCGCGGTGTTGCCGCGCTCGGCCAGGGCGGCGTAGAGCGCGTCGATGCGCACCAGCTGGGCGTTCAGGATCAGCGTCTTCACCAGCGGGAAGCGCGTGCGCTGGGTGAACAGCACGGCCAGGCCGATCAGCGCCGGAATCGTCGCTTCCTTGATGGCGATGTATTTCGGGTCCAGCTGCAGCAGGCTGATGCCACCGGTCAGGAACACGCTGACGACGCCCAGCACGGAGAAGGGGTTGAGCTTGCCGGACTGACGCAGATCCCACAGGCCATAGCCGATGGGAAAGGTCAGGGCGATCACGATGCTCAGCGAGGGCCCGAGGCTGTCGGGGCCGCTGAGGCGGCTCAGGATGAACACCGGAATGATGATGTTGAAGGCCAGATTTGCCAGGAAGCTGCCGCGCGGCGGCGCACTCGTGGCGGAGGCAGTGGCTGTGCCGGTGGGGCTGGGGTTGTTCAGGTTCTCGGTGCTCATGGTCGGGTTGCTTGGTTCGACGGCTGATCAGGAAGCTGGAGTATACGGGGATTGCTATGCGGTGACGACGGGCAGTCTGTCGCCCGCGCCCCACTCTGCCCAGGCCCCGTCGTAGACGCCGATGTCCTTCCAGCCGGCAAGATGAGCGGCGAAGGCGATGACACAGGCCGTGACCCCCGAGCCGCAGCTGGCGATGATGCGTTGTTGTGGTCCGGCCTTGACTGTCAGCAGCGCATGCAGTTCCGCTGCCGGCTTCATGCGGCCGCTCCGCACCAGCTGGTCGAAGGGCAGGCTGTGCGCGCCCGGCATGTGACCGCCGCGCAGGCCGGGGCGAGGCTCCGGCGCCCGGCCGTGGAAGCGATCCGCCGAGCGGGCATCCAGAATGCAGACATCCGGCGCTGTCGTGGCGCGCAGCACCTCGCGCCAGTCGCACACCAGGGATTTGCACAGACGCGCCGTGAACGCCTTCTCGTCCAGGTGGGCAGGGACGCTTGCCGGTATGTCCCGATTCACGGCATGCCCCGCCTGCTTCCAGGCCGGCAGCCCGCCATCGAGCACCGCCACCTGCGTGTGCCCCATGGCACGCAGCATCCACCAGGCACGCGGCGCCGAAAAGATGCCGACGCTGTCGTACACCACCACCACGCTGTCCTGCTGCACCCCGAGGCGGCGCATTTCCGTGGTGAACAGCGCTTCGTCCGGCAGCATGTGTGGCAACGGCGAGTCGCGGTCGCAGATGCGCCGGTCGAAGTCGAAGAAGCCGGCGTTGCCGATGCGCTCCGCCCGCCATTCGGCCTCGCCGTCGCGGCCCGCGGCCGGCATGTGCCAGCTGGCATCCAGCAGCACCAGGGGAGCGCCAAGGGCATTGTGAGTGTTCAGGGCGGCAGCGAGCCAGTCCACACTGACCAGTACTGAATCCAGGGTGAGAGTGTTCATGGGTTCTCCTGCGGGCCCTGCGTGGTGTCAGCCCTTGAGCTTCATCTCGTGCACGATCTGCGCGAGGCGCTCGACGGCCGAGATTGACTCCTGCGGGTCCAGATTTTCCTTGTCGTTGTTGAAATCGCCCTCGGCCTGGGCCTGCACCAGCAGGCCGTCGCGCCTTGGGTAGACCGAGACGCGGCGATCGCCATAGTTGAGGCCGTAGTGCACCTCGGGCTGGGGGATCA
>JALREE010000010.1 GCA_023256835.1 Pseudomonadales bacterium
CCGTCCACACCGAGAAGGCATCGCCGACTAAGCCATAGAACGCCAGACTCGCGCCATCCGGATTCCACACCGGCTCCTGCGCGTCCATCTCCGGCGGCGTGATGGTGGTGGCCGTGCCGCCCGTCGCTGGCACCGACCACAGCGTGCCCTGCAGTGCCAGCACGAAGGTCTGCCCGTCGGGCGACAGGGCCGCGGCCATGTTGGTGCCTTCGGTCATGGTCACGTCCACCAGCACGCGCTCCTGGGCCGCCAGCGGGCCTGCCGCCAGCATGGCAAACAGTGCCCACCAACCTGCCAGGCGCACGCGGGCCTGGCGGTGAAATGCTGCAATCATCGGGGTTCTCCTGGATTCGAAAGGCTTGGTCAGAATGTGCTACATCGCCCTGGCACAAGCAAGCGCCCCGCGGCAGTGACGCCGGGGGCGCAGGACGCCAAAAGTAACGAATGATTTTCCTGGCCTGACCGGGCTTGCAGTGCGCAGGATCAAGGGACTAGCATCCAGCCCATGTTCCGTGTGTCCCTCACCCTTGCCCCCCGCGTCCTACGCGCGCTGCTGCGGGCCCTGCTGCTTCTGTTGCCGGCTCTGGCGTCGGCACAGGCCACTCTGCCCGGCGGGCTGACTGAACTCACGCGCCTGGAGCTGGCCCTGGCGAAGGGCCAGAGCGCCGTCGTGCTCGCAAGCCCCTCGCTGGCCGGCTTCTATGTGCGCGTCGGCAGCTATGTGCTGGCCGAACCGCTGAGCAAGCGTCTGCTGGATGCCGACGCGAAGCGCTTCGGCCAGTTGCCCGACGAGCCCACCATGATGCGCAATCTGCAGCATCTGGCGCTGCTGTATCAGGAGCAGGGGCGGCTGGACGATGCCCTGCCCATGCTGAGCCGGGCTCTGGTGCTGGAAGAGCGCAGCGCGGGCGCAGAGCATCCGGATGTAGCCACGGCGCTGAGCCTGCTGGCCGGGCTGCAGCTGCGCCGGGGGCAGTATGCCGAGGCTGAGGCGCATTACCGCCGGGCGCTGGCGATTGATCTGGAGGCTCTTGGCGAGCGCCACCCTGCCGTGGCGGCGACGACGGGCAATCTTGGCGTGAGCCTGGCCCTGCAGCGCCGCTTCGTCGAGGCCGAACCGCTGTTGCGCGAGGCGCAGCTGCGGCATGAACGCAGCGCCGGTGCCGCCAGTGCCGATGTGGCGCAGGCCGCGCGCAATCTGGGCGTGGTGCTCACCCAGCAGGGCCGCGTGGAGGAAGCCGCGGGCCAATTTACCGCCCTGCTCGCGCTGACGCGGACCACCGAGGCGGGGCAGCCCCCGCTGCTGGCGCAGGACCTGCTGCACCTGGCCGGCCATTACGTGACTCAGGGCGAACGCCAATCCGCCGAGCCGCTGTTCAAGCGCGCCCTGTTGCTGCAGCGGCAGGTGCTGGGGGATGGGCATCCCCTGGTGGCCGACACCCTGCTGCAGCTGGGCGATCTCTACGCCCACCTCGACCTTCACGCGCTCGCAACACAGCAGTATCAAGCGGCCCGCAATCTGCTGGCTGCCCGTCCGGACACCGCGCCGGCACGACTGCAGGCCATCGATGCCCGACTGGCGCAATCGCTGCCGACAGGGGAAGATAGGCACTGAGCCCATTCTGCATAAAAAACGAACAAGCCAAGGAGCCTTGCCCAGCGTGGATGACAGTCAATTCAGCATTTCCCTCAAACGCATCGAAAACTTCCTCTTTCAGATCGACTTCGGCGCCTTCGGCAATCTGCTGACCGACGAGCCCGAGCCCCTGGGCGGCGGCGAAGGCCCCAATCCTTCGGCCATGCTGGCTGCCGCCGTGGCCAATTGCCTCTCTGCCAGCCTGCTGTTCGCCCTGCGCAAGCACAAGGACGACCCGGGCGAGCTGACGGCCACCGTCACCGGCCATGTGCAGCGCGTCGAGCGCTTTCGCCGCGTCACCGGTTTCGAGGTGCAGATCCGCCTCGGCGTGCCGGGCAGCAGCCTGCCGGGCCTGGCCCAGGCCGTGAGCGTGTTCGAGAATTTCTGCACGGTGACCCAGAGTGTGCGCCACGGCGTGCCGGTGGCCGTGGAGATCGTCGACAGCGACGGCGTGCGCGTGCACCACACTGCGGGTGAGGGCTGAGATGCACACTCCGCTGGACTGGCATTGCCTGCCCTTCGAGACTCTGAGCCTGACCCAGCTCTACTCCCTGCTGCGCCTGCGGCAGGAGGTGTTCGTGCTGGAGCAGGACTGTGTGTACCTGGATGTGGATGGTCGGGACATTGGCTCACAGCAATTGTTTGCACAGCAGCGCGGCGAAGTGGTGGCCTGCTGCCGCATTCTGGCTCCGGGAGTCAAATACGCCGAGGCCTCCATCGGCCGCGTCTGCACCGCGCTGTCGCAGCGCGGCCGGGGCGTGGGCGTGGCCCTGATGCAGCGTGCCGTGGCCTGCTGCGAGCAGCACCACCCCGGTCAGGGTATTCGCATCTCGGCGCAGCAGTATCTCAAGGCCTTCTATGAGGGCTTCGGCTTCGTGCAGACGTCCGACGTTTACGACGAAGACGGCATTCCGCACATCGAGATGCTCAGGACGTGACGGTAAAAGCCTATCGAACCGGTGAGCGTTCCTGAGAAAAACTTGAAATAAGGGTTCGTATGGTCAGGCGCAGACACCGCGCCGCCAGACAGCGAAGGAATGCTGTTAAACTGCGCACCTCGCCCCAGCTTGCGGAAATTTTGTCCACGACCATGAAGAGACTCCTGTTCCTGACCGGTGCCACGGCCCTGTTGCTGCTCCTGCTGACGCCGGCGCTGATCGGCCTGCAGCTGGCCGACGCCAGCACCCAGGCACGCCTGCGCGCCATGACGGGACAGCCCGAGCTGCAACTGCGGCTGGACAATGGCTGGTTCGGCAGCACGGGCGAGATCGAGGTCACGGCGCCCGTGCTCGGCGGCGTGGAATACCCCGACCTGGTGCTGCGCGCCACGCTCGAGCTGCAGCACGGACCCTTGCTGCGCACGGCAGAGGGCTTCGGCACCGGCCTGGTGGCCGCCACGCTGCGCGCGGACATCCGGGGCGTGCCCGCCGACAGCGTGATCGACGTGGTGGCCGGTTTCGACGGTGCCCTGCACGCGCGTCTGGCCACGCTGTCCTGGACGCTGCCGGGTTCCGGCACCCACACCACCCTGGACGCGCTGCGCCTGGCCCTGGACATCGCTCCGTCCGGCCCGGTCAACCTGACCCTCGAGAGCCGCGAGGTGCACATCCGCGACGAATTCATGGCGCTGACCCTCGAGTCTCCGCGCGTTCATCTGCACAGCGAGAATCTCGCCCGCTCGCCCCTGCCCGGCACCCTGGACGTGGAAGTGGCGGCCATCCGCATGAGCTCCCAGGATGGCTCGGGACAGACACTCGGGCTGCAGGGACTGCGCGTGGAGCACCTTGCCAGCGCCGTGCCGGGCGTCGACGGCCGCGGCCAGACCCTGAGCCTGCAGCAGCGCCTGGCCATCGACGCCTTCGACGGCCCCCAGCCTGTCACGCAGCTGCGCATGGAGAGCCAGCTGGATGGCATCGATCTGGAGGCCATCGTCAGCTACCTGACCCTGCTGCGCGACGCCCAGCCCCTGCTGGCCGTGATGCCGCCGGCCGAGTTGCAGGCCTATGTGACGCAGCAGACCCAGGACTTCACGCTTCGCGTGGCCAGCCAAGACTTCACCGCCCGCACCCAGCTCGACCTGCGCTATCAGGACCAGCCCGTGCAGGCCGAGCTGGAGCTGCGCTGGCCCGGCGAACCCACGGCGCTCAGCCAGCGTCGCGTGAGCCTGGCCCGGGCCCTGCGCGTGCTGCACCTGAGCCTG
>JALREE010000075.1 GCA_023256835.1 Pseudomonadales bacterium
ATAGTTCAGGCTGCGCTCGGGGATGTCGTGACGGAAACCCAGACGGAAGCTGCCACGGCCGGCCTGACGCAGACGACGGTCGATGCCCAGGAACGGGTCGGTCACGCTGGAGTCTTCCAGCTGCAGGCCCGAGGTCAGCAGCATCTGCGGTGCGCCCAGGAAGCCCAGACGCAGACTCGCATCCAGATTGGCGCCATAGCGCTCGCCGTCGCCGATGTTGCCGTTGGCGGACTGGATCGTGGTGCGGGTGGACACGTCCACCTTGTCGATCACGTCTTCCAGGTCGTGGTAGAACACGCGCGAGCTGAGCACGCCGGCGTCGTTGGGCAGACGGTATTCCAGGTTGGCCTCGTAGCGGATGGACTTTTCCTGCACCAGTTCCGGATTGCCGGCCAGGGCAGTCTGGTCATCGTCGCCACCGGCCACGCTGGCGGTGAAGTCACCGAAGCTCAGCTGGGCCACGTCCTTCTCGACAGACGCGCGGAACTGCATGGACGGGGTGATATCGAAGCGGTAGTCGATCTTCGGTCGCACGAAGTCGAAGTCACGCTTGCGGCTCACGTCCCCGCTCTGCTCGATGGTGGAGGTCTCGAACAACAGGGTGCTTTCCAGCGACATTCTGTCGTTGATCTGCCAGTTGTTCACCACGAAGTACTCGTAGCGCATCTCTTCCACCAGCGCGTCGGTGTTGGTGCTGGGCACCAGGCCGCCGAACGCGGGCGAGGTGACGCCGGCTCGCTTCACGCCAAGCTGCAGCTGGGCATCCAGGATGGTCTGGGCGCGTTCGACGCCGACTTCCAGGGAGTGGGCCTCGTTCAGGTCGAAGGAGTAGGTGGAGCGGATGATGCGCTCCTTGTTCACCGCCTGGTTGGCCAGGTACAGGAACTTGTCCGCCTTGCCGCCCACGATGTCATAGGCCTCGCGGGTGCTCTCGGTGTCGTTCTCGTTGACGATGAACAGCGTCTTGAAACGGCTGCCGTTGACGAAGGTGTGCTCGTAGTCGCCGCCCACTTCCCAGGTGTCATTGGTGGCCGGGATGCGGTCGTACTCGGAGTCCACCACGGGGTTCGGGCGCGTGGTGTAGTCCACGATATTGCGCTCGGCCGTCGAGGGCGGATCGGCCTCGGTCAGCTGCACGTTGAAGTTGACGCGGTCGTTCAGAGTCACGTCGTAGCCGATGTTGGAGGTGATGACCTTGGTGGTCTGATCGCGGGTTTCCAGACGCTCCACGATGTCGTTTGCACGGCCGTCCGGCAGGATGCTGGTCTCGTTGCCGTCGCGGAACTCGTAACGCGGCTCGGCCGAGGCGCTGAGCAGATAGCTCAGGGCGCCGCTCTGGCCCGTCCAGGAGATGGAGCCGCCCGGGTCCAGCGTGCCGTCGAAGTAGCGATCCATGTTCACTTCCGCCGCGATGCTGGAGCGGGTCTCTGCTTCCAGCAGCACGATGTTGATCACCTGTGCGCCACCGCGCACGTCCAGATCGCCGGAGGTGCCGCGGATGATCTCGATGTACTGCACCTGGTTGGCGGGGATGCGCGCCAGCTGGGCGTTGCCCTCGTTTTCCTTGCCGGCGATGCGACGGCCGTTGATCAGGATCTGGTCGCCACCGGCGCCCAGACCACGCCGGTCAGCGCCAGCGGAGCTGCCCGGGCCACCGTTGTTGCCACCGCCGCCCAGCGCCAGGTTGATGCCGGGGATGCGGTTGAGCATGTCGTTGACCGAATAAGGTTCGTACTGGGCGAAGAACTCGGCGGGGTAGGTGACAGTGGATTCGCCGGTAGCCGCCGGGTCCTGCGCGGAAGCGGTGCTGGCGGAGAGCAGCAGCGCGGCGGCTGCCAGGGTCATCAGGGAAGAACGCGAACGCAGGGCGCGCAGCCCCGCGGGGATGAAACGCAAACTCATAGGAAAACTCCAGGCCTTTGTCTTTCGATTGGCGCGGCAGCAAGGCAGCGCTCGATTATTGTGACAGTGTGGGTCATGACGACGCCGGAGTATGCACAGAATCTGCGCTGGCAAGAACCCGCGGCGCCGGTGTTTGTGTGACTTTTTGTAATCACTTGCTGATCAATTGTGGCCTCAGCGCGGCGCCACGATGGTCTGCCGCTGTTCGTCCAGCCCTTCGATCCCCAGACGCACCACGTCGCCCGGCTTCAGGTAGACCGGCGGCACCATGCCGTCGCCCACGCCGGCAGGCGTGCCGGTGAAGATGATGTCGCCCGGGTAGAGCGTCATGAACTCGCTCAGATGGCTGACGATCTTGGCCACGCCGAACACCATGTCAGCGGTGTTGCCTTGCTGGCGCATCTCGCCATTGACCTCCGACCACACGGCCAGATTCTGCACGTCCTCGATGCTGTCGCGCGTCACCAGATGCGGGCCGACAGGGGCGAAGGTGTCAGCGCTCTTGCCCTTGGTGAACTGGCCGCCACGCTCGCGCTGGAAGGCACGCTCGGAGACATCGTGGCCCACGGTGTAGCCGGCGATGTACTCCCAGACATCGGCCTCGGCCACGTACTGGGCACGCTTGCCGATCACCACCACCAATTCGGATTCGTAGTCGAGCTTGTGCCCGTTGCGCGGCTGGATCACGTCATCGAAGGGGCCGGTCAGTGCCGAGGTGGCCTTCATGAAGATCAGCGGCTCGGTGGGCAGCTCCACCTGCATCTCGGCGGCATGGTTCACGTAGTTGAAGCCCACCGCGATGATCTTGCCGATGCCGGTGAGCGGCACACCCAGGCGCGGATTGCCCTGCACCACGGGCAGATCGGCCAAGGGGATGGCGGCGATGGCTTCCAGGGACTCGTCGGACAGCACGTCAGGCGTGATGTCGGCGATGTGGGCGGACAGATCGTGCACCTGCCCCTGGGCATCGACCAGGCCCGGTTTCTCCTGGCCCGCCGGGCCGTAGCGCACCAGCGAGAGTTCAGCAGCCTGGGAGTGGCCGGCCAGCAGGCCGAGACTGAGGGCGGCCACCAGGCCGGCAAGGGGGAATCGGGACATGGAGAACCTCGTTGTTGTTGTCAGTGGTGCAGAGTGGGTGGAGCACGGGGATACGCGCGAAAACACTGGCGCGCAGTGTAAGCCAACTGCCCGGGGCTTGTCTTGGGCGGAAGTCGATTGCCCCGACCCGGCACTTGTAGTAATCCTGCTCGGTACAGAAACCCGCCAGCGGCCTCGCCCGTTGCTGCCAGGCGACCACAATAACCAGAGTCTTACCACGAGGGACCCCGTCATGCCCCGCACCGATGCCCTGCACCGCCCCCTGATCTGCCTCATGCTCTGCCTTGTCTTGTGGCCTGTTGCCGCCACGGCGCAGACCGACGAGGAGAAGCGCGCCGCCATGAATGCCGCCTATCGTCAGTATCAGGAGCTGATCGCCCAGGGGCCGCAGATGCGCGCCCAGGCCGAGGCGCCCGCCCGCGAAGCCTACGAACTGGCGCTCGAGGTACTGGGCGATGCGCATGCCACGACGGCCGCCCTGGCCATGAATTACGGCAATGTGCTGGCCGATGGCGACGCCGCCGCCCGCGTGCTGGAGCAGGCACTGGAGATCACCGAGAACCTGCACGGCGACAGCGCCCTGGAGCTGATCGATCCGCTGATGGCACTGGGCGATTCAGCCACCGCGCACAGCGAGTTCGCCGATGCGCGTGGCCACTATGCGCGAGCCCTGGAGATCGCCGAGAGCCAGCCCGAACCGGACAGCTTTCTCGGCGCGATCATCGCCATCCAGCTCGGCACCACCGCCTTCAGTCTGGACCGACCCCGCGAAGCGATCGAGAACTTCACGCGCGCTCGCGATGCCCTCGCTGCCCTCGACAACGACATCGCCCGCGTGCGTCTCGCCACCGCCAATTTCTGGATCGGTCGTTACCATATCCAGCAGGACGCGCCTGCCGAGGCCATCGCGCCGCTGCAGGAGGCGCTTGCCGTGTTCGAGCGTTTTCCCGAGGCACGCCAGCTCTCCGTCAACAGCCTGACCGCTCTGGTGGAGGCCCACGAGACGCTGGGGCAGCGCGCCGAGGCCACCCCCCATGTGCAGAACCTGGGCATGGGCACCAATGCCCCGACGCTGGTCTATCGCCCGGCGCAGCCCCATGCGCTGTGGGAGCAAGGCGCCGTGGAGGTGCAGCTTGACGTAGACGCCGAAGGCTTCGTGCAGAACGTGCGCGTACCCGAGGGCACCGAGCCGGAATTCGCCGCCGCCGTGCGCGAAGCCGTGACTGCCCTGCGGTATGCGCCCCGCCACGACAATGGCGCCGCTGCCGCCACGTCCGACGTGCGCCTCGCCTTCCAGTTCAGCCGGCCTGCCAGACGCTAGAAAGCAGACAGACCGCTGGTCAGCTGGCACCGAAGCAGGCCTCGGCCGCCGGGCCTGCAGTTCAGCGACATAAGAGACCCGCACCGAGTGAGCCGGGAGACCGCGGCTCCCGGCGATGCGAGGGCAC
>JALREE010000082.1 GCA_023256835.1 Pseudomonadales bacterium
TGCCCGTGATTGTTGCCGAAGACCCGTTAACCTGCGTGGCTCGCGGTGGCGGCAAGGCAATGGAGCTTATGGACGCCAATCATATGGATTCGCTGACCATTGAGTAAACGGTTCGGGGTTTTGCCATCAAGACACTATTCATCAAAGGCGTGTCGCTGGAGTACCGCATCGCGGCGTTCGTGGTGCTCTCGCTGGCTGTCATGTTCGCTGACAGCCGCTTTGATTATCTGGACAGAGTCCGCTTCGCCCTCGGTTTCTTGACGGCTCCGATCTTCTGGGTCGCCGACACCCCCGCCCGCGTGTCCTACTGGATCGACGACGTCTTTGTCTCGCACAGTGATCTGATCGCCGAGAATCAGAGCCTGCGCGAGGAACTGCTGTTCGCCCGCCGCGAGCTGCAGCTGCTGGCCGGTCTGGCCAGCGAGAACCAGCGTCTGCGTGCCCTGCAGGAGGCTTCGGCCAGTGTCGAGGGTCACATCCTGACGGCCGAGATCATCAACATCTCCAGTGACCCGGGCTCGCGTCGCGTGCTCATCAATCGTGGCGCCCAGCATGGCGTCGAAACCGGTCAGGCCTTGCTCGATGCCTACGGCTTGATGGGCCAGGTGGTGGAAGTGCTGCCCTTCACCAGCTGGGTCATGCTGATCACGGATTCGCGGCATGGCACTCCCGTGCAGGTCAATCGCAGCGGCGAGCGTGCCATTGCTCGCGGCAGCCGTGGCGAGGTTCCGGAACTGGAACTGGAATATGTGCCCGATACCAGCGACATCGTGGTGGGCGATCTGCTGGTGAGTTCAGGCCTGGGCCAGCGTTTCCCCAAGGACTATCCCGTGGCCGAGGTGACCAGTGTGGTGCACGACCCGGGACAGCCCTTCGCCATCATCAAGGCAAGGCCTCTGGCGCAGATGGATCGCACCCGCCATGTCATGCTGCTCGAACTGCCGGTCAAGGAAGGGGAAGTGGCACCTCAGAACGGCACGGTGCCCGACTGGATCGAAGTGACACAGGCGCAGGAGCCTGTGGTCGACGCGCAGGGGGATGCGACGCTTGCCATCGAGGCCGACGCTGCCGCCCTGGCACAGCAGCCTGCCGACGCTGCTGACACCACTGACGCGCCTGCCGACCCCGCCGCTGACCCCGCGTCAGCAACTCCCGGGGACATCCCCGTGGAGGACATGCCGCTGCCATCCGAGCTGGCAGACATCGTGCCCGAAACCCCGGCAGGACAGGACTGAGCCCATGGAACAGAAGACCAATGCCACCTGGGTGGTCTACCTCACCTTCGTTGTGGCCTTCCTGCTGGCGATTGTGCCCTTCCCCGAGTGGGCGCTGAACTACCGACCGCAATGGGTCGCCATGGTGCTGATCTACTGGGCGATGGCACTGCCCTATCGCGTCGGCATCGGCTTCGCCTGGGTGACAGGTCTGGTCGTCGACATTCTCGATGGCTCGCTGCTGGGTCTGAATGCCCTCGCGCTGGCCGTGATTGCCTACATCACGCTGAGTCTGCATCAGCGTCTGCGCATGTTCTCGTCACTGCAGCAGAGCGGGGTGGTGCTGGCGATGACCGGTCTCTACCTGATGATGACCCACTGGATGAAGATCGCGGCGAATCAGGCCGTCACCTCGGATCTCCACTTCCTGCTTGGCGCACTTTTCAGCGCCTTTCTCTGGCCCTGGCTGTTCGTGCTGCTGCGTCAGATGCGTCGCAGTTTCAGCGTACGCTAGTTTCCGCAGGAGCCCCATGTCCCTTTCAGTCCCTCCTGCAAGCCCTGCCCTCGCGCTGGCCTCGGCCTCGCCCCGGCGCAGTGAGCTGCTGCGGCAGATCGGCGTGTCCTTCTCCGTGATCGAACATCAGGTCGACGAAGCCATCCGCCCTGCAGAGCTGCCGCAGGACTATGTGCAGCGGCTGGCACTGGAGAAGGCGCGCTCCGCACAAGCCTTGCTGCCCCGGTCCGCGCTGCCGGTCCTCGGGGCCGACACCATCGTGGTGTGTGCCGGACAGATACTGGGCAAGCCTGGTGATCGCGAGGATGCCATGCGCATGTGGCGCCTGTTGTCGGATACCGAGCATCAGGTGTATTCCGCCGTGGCGATCTGCCAGGGCGAGCGTTCCGAGGGGCGAATGTCCTGCACCCAGGTGCGCTTTCGTGCGTTGAGTGCTCAGGACTGCGAGCGCTACTGGGCCAGCGGTGAACCGGCGGGCAAGGCGGGGGCCTATGCCATCCAGGGGCTTGGCGCCTTGTTCGTGCAGTCCATGGTGGGCAGCTACACCGGCGTGGTGGGCTTGCCCTTGTTCGAAACCGCGCAGCTGCTGGCCGCCTTCGGCGTGCCTACGGCACTGGATGCCGGCCCTCGGAGTCCGTGATGAGCGAAGAGATCCTGATCAATGTCACACCCATGGAGACCCGCGTCGCTCTGATCGAGAATGGCCTGTTGCAGGAAATCTTCGTCGAGCGGCCGCACAGCAAGGGTCATGTCGGTGACATTCATGTCGGCAAGGTCGTGCGCGTGATGCCTGGCATGGAGGCGGCCTTCGTCGACATCGGTCTGGAGCGCGCGGCGTTCATTCACAGTGCCGACATCTCGCCCATCAGCCCCGAGGGCTTCGAGGTCCGCGATCCGAATCCGGCGCCCATCCAGAATCTGGTGCGCGAAGGGCAGATGATCGTGGTGCAGGTGGTCAAGGACCCGATCGGCACCAAGGGCGCGCGGTTGAGCACCCACCTGACCTTGCCGTCCCGCAATCTGGTGTACCTGCCCCGCAGCACGCATTTCGGCATTTCCCAGCGTCTGGAGAACGAGGAGGAGCGTGCGCGTCTGAAGTCCGTCGTCGAACAGGCCATCGCTCAGGAAGACATGCAGGGACGCGGGGGCTTCATCATCCGCACTGCGGCCGAGGGCGCCACGCTGGACGATGTGCTTGAAGACATCCGCTTCCTGAAGAAACTGTGGGCAGCGGTTGAGCGGCGCATCGGCGAAAGCCGCGACGCGCATATCGTGTATCGCGACGTGCCGCTCTACATGCGCGCGATGCGAGACCTGATCACGCCGCAGATCGAGAAGATCCGTGTCGACACTCAGACGGCCAACGACGAAATCGCGCGCTTCATCGACGACTTCATTCCAGAGTTTCGCAATCGCCTCGAACTGTATGCGGGAGAGCGTCCGATCTTCGATCTGTATGGTATCGACGACGAGATCAACAAGGCGCTGGGGCGAGAGGTCAAATTGAAATCGGGCGGCGATCTGATCATCGACCAGACCGAGGCCATGACCACCATCGACGTGAACACGGGCGCCTATCTCGGCAGCCGCAATCATGCCGAGACGATCCTCAAGACCAATCTGGAAGCGGCCACGGCCATCGCGCGACAGCTGCGCATCCGCAATCTTGGTGGAATCATCATTCTTGATTTCATTGACATGCAGGACTCTGAGCATCAACGGCAGGTGTTGCGCACCCTGCAGAAGGCGCTGGAGAAGGATCATGCCCGCACTACCATCACGGGCATGTCGGAGCTGGGGCTGGTGGAGATGACGCGCAAGCGCACCCGCGAGAGTCTGGGCCAGCTGCTGTGCAGCGAGTGCCCGGTGTGCAAGGGTCGTGGCCGCGTGAAGACGGCCGAGACGGTCTGCTATGAAATCTTCCGCGAGATCCTGCGGGTGGCGCGGGCATACGAGAACGATGTGATTCTCGTCATGGCCGCCCAGGTCGTGGTGGACAGGCTGCTGGACGAGGAGTCCAGCGCGGTGGCGGACCTGGAAGAATTGACAGGCAAGACGGTCAGGTTTGAAGTCGAACCCATGTATACTCAGGAACAGTTTGACGTTGTGCTGTTCTAGGTCCGGCCTCACACACAGCAATCCGGGGCGAGCATGCCGCCCGCGCAATGTCGCAGGTGCCGAGCTGAAGTCACGATGATCCTCACCGCAATCAAGAAGACAATCTCGCTGTTCATCACCCTGGCACTGACCCTGCTCATGGTGGTGGCCGTCTATGTCAGCGTCGGTCGGCAATTGCTGCCCTACGCGGCACAATATCGCGAGGATGTCGAGGCCAACCTGTCCGCCAGTCTCGGCCAGCAGGTGCAGATCGGTCTGCTGGAAGGCAGCTGGCGGCGCTTCAATCCCGTGCTTTCCCTGCAGCAGGTGCTGATCTTTCCGGCCGTGTCATCGCCCAGCGAGCAACTCGTGCAGCTGGACAACATCACCCTGGAGCTCGATGCCTTCGGTAGTCTGCTGCAGCGCCGTCTGGTGCTGCGCGCCGTCGATATCCACAATCCCGAACTCACCCTGCACGAGGATGCGAATGGTCGCTGGCAACTGTCCGGCTTTGCCATGAATCCCGATGCCCCCATGGACCTGGATCAGATGCTGGCCCTGGCCTCGCGTGTCAGCAATCTGAGTCTGAGCGATCTGCGTCTGACCTTGCTGCGGCAGGATGGCCGCCGCAGCAGCTTCGAGCGCAGCGATCTGCGGCTGCAGAATCGAGGGGCACAGCGGTTCCTGAGCCTGGAGCTGACGCAGCCTGGCGTCGCGGCTCCGCTGGTCTTCGCCGCCGAGCTGACCGGCGCTTCCATGGCAGAGTTGTCCGGCACGCTATATGCCAGCCTGCCCCAGACTGATTATTCTGAAATGCTGCAGGGGCTTGCCCTGGGTGAGCAGTTGCGCCTGGGTGCGCTCGCCGGGGGCGGGCAAGTCTGGGCGACTCTGCAGGTCGGGCGCCTGGAAACCGTGCAGGGCAGCATGGCGCTGGACGCAGTCGGCGTGGAGCGCCTGGAAGGTGGTCCGGCTGTGGCGCTGGACGCTGCCCGCGCCGACTTCTTCCTGCGCCGACTCGAGAATGCCGCGGGCTGGGAGGTCTGGGCCCGCGATCTGTCGCTGCAACAGGAGTCCGTCGCCTGGGAGAGCAGCATTGCCTACGTGCAGCTTGTTCCTCAGGACTATGTCGAGCTGAAGGCCGATCGGCTCGACCTGGGCTTCCTGAACGCACTGGTGACGCGCCTGGATCTGCTGCCACCCGCCACCGACGCGCAGCTCACCGAACACAATCTGCGCGGCGACCTGCAGCAGCTGGCCTTGCGCTGGCAATTCCCGGCGGCAGCAGGGTCTGGTGAGTCAGCTGTCGCTCCCGACGCCAGCGCTGCGCCCCGGCTCACGCTGTCCGCCAATCTGAGCGATGTCAGCCTGAATGCGCGCAATGGCGTGCCCTCGCTGTGGGGCATGGATGGCTATGTGGAGATGACGCTCGATGCCAGTGCACAGCAGTTGCGTGGCCTGGCGGAGGTCGACAGTTCACGCTTCATGATGCAGCTGCCGGACCTCTTCACTGACATATGGACCTTTGACCGTGTCAACGGCCGCGTCAATTTTTCGCTGGATCTGACCCAGGGGCAGCACCTGCGTCTGGCCAGCAGTGTCATTGTGGCCGAGAACGACATGCTCAAGGGGCATGCCCGCTTCGCGACCGATTTCCGCAAGACTTCCGACACGGATCGAGCCGCCACGCTGGAGCTCATGGTCGGACTGGCCGAGGCCGACATCAGCCGCAAGGCGGTGTACCTGCCGCGTGGACCCAAGGTGAGGGACAACCTGCGCAATGTCATGAATTGGATCGATGGCGCCATCGTCGGTGGCCGTGCGTTCAACAGCGGATTGATCTATCGCGGCTCCATGCTCCCAGGGGCTGCGCCCGAAAGTCGGACATTGCAGCTGGTGTTCAATGTGGAAGAAGGCACCCTGGTGTACGGGCGCGACTGGCCCGCCCTGGAACAGCTGCAGGGTCACGTGGTCATTGCCGACCGCAACATCGACATTCATGTGGGTTCCGGCGAAACCCTCGGGCTGGCGTTCGACGCCACCTCGGCTGCCATTCGGCCGGACGCTCAGGGACAGGGCAGTTGGCTGAGCGTCACCGGTCTGGGTCGCGGCACCGCCGAAGAGGCCATCGACTTCCTGGCCCAGGCGCCCGCCACGCGCGGCGTCGGCAGTCTGCTGCAGAACTGGGAGGGCGGTGGCACCGTGAACGTGGGGCTGGGACTGAGCTTCCCCCTTGCCGTTCCGTCCGCCACGCCGGTCGTCGATGTGGCGGTGCAGTTGCAGGACAACAGTCTGTTCATTCCTGAATTCGATCTGCGCTTCGACGGCATCGCGGGCGCCTTGAACTACAACACGCAGACGGGCCTTCAGGGCAGCGCACTGCAGGCGCAGCTGTTCGAACAGCCGGTCACTGTGTCACTCGACAGTGTGGTGGATGCGGCGCGCACCAGCACCACGCGGGTCGATCTCCAGGGTCGCGTCGGGATCGAGGCTCTGGCGCGCTGGCCACGGCAGAGTCGTTTCGTGGTCGATCTGCTGTCGCGCATGCAGGGCAGCATGGATTACATGGCAAGTCTGGACATCGTCCAGCCTGCGGGCGATGCCGATCCCGCGACCGTCGCCGCGGCGCGACGTCGGCTCAGCATCGAGTCTGACCTGCAGGGCGTGGAACTGGCGTATCCGGCCCCGTTCGCCAAGCCAGCCGCCCAGGCCATGGACTTCCGGCTGGGCATCGACTTTCTCGAGGGAAGGCAGCAGATTCAGGCCGCACTGGCTGATCTCGTCTCGCTCACGCTGGGCGTGGATCAAGGCCGTGTGCGCGATGGACTGGTCTATCTCGGCGCACAGGACCAGTCGCTCAACGTCCGTCGCCTGAATGCCAGTGCGCCGGGAATCGACGTGGTGGGCAGTCTGCCGCAACTGCAGCTCGAGGAATGGATCACGGCGCTGGCTGGCACGCCCGGCAGCACGGGCAGTGCGAGCACGGGGTTCAGTTCGCTGCGCGAGGTCCTCAACCTCGCCGATGTGACCATCGGCAACCTGCAGGCCTTCGGGCAGAGCGTGCCCGCCCTCAATGTGCAGGTTTCGCCTCGCGACCGAGCCTGGCACTTCGCGCTGTCCAGTGACATGGTGGCCGGCGAAGTCAGTCTGCCCTATTCCCGCTCGCTGCCCCTGGATGTGAAGTTGCGGCATCTGCGCTTGCCGGCACCGCCGGAACCGGAGCCGCCGGAGCTGGATCCGGCCCTGGCCGGTTTCATGGGGCCGCCAGAACCGCCGGAGCGCGTGGATGCGCTTGCTGCTGTCGATCCGAGGCGCTTCGTGGCCATGCAGTTCGCGGCGGACAGCATCATGCGCGGCGATGCCGACTACGGGCGCTGGTCCTTCACCTTGCATCCCACGCCCGCAGGGGCCGAGTTCACCGATGTCCTGATCGAGGCACGCGGCGTGCGTGCCGGACGGGAGGCCGAGGAAGGCCGCTTCCTCTGGACGTTCGACGGCAAGCGGCATCACAGCTACATGAACGCCGTGCTGGAGGCAGGCGATCTCGGGGCGGTGCTCAGTGCCTTCGGCTATGCCCCCAGCCTGCAGAGCAGCAGCGCACTGTTCAATGCCAGTCTCGACTGGCCGGGCAGTCCGGCGTTCTTCGCCTCGAAATCGCTGAGCGGCAATCTGGACATGCGCATTCTGGAAGGGCGCTTCCTGCAAGGCAACGCCGGCGCCGCCAACAGTGCCTTGAAACTCATCAGCATCATCAATTTCGATGCCGTGGTGCGACGCCTGCGCTTCAGTGACGATCTGCTGCGCAGCGGACTTTCCTACGAGCAGATCCTGGGTCAGGTCAGCCTCAATCAGGGCATCGTGAGCATCCAGGACCGGCTGCAGATCATCGGGCCGGCGAGCCTGTTCCAGATCACGGGCGAGATCGATCTGGCCCGGCAGACCATCGACGGCAGCATGTACATCACCCTGCCCATCAGCGACAACATACCCTGGCTCAGTGGCATTGCCGTGCTCAACAATCTGATCAACTGGCAGGTGGCCGTCGGCGTGTTCCTGTTCGACCAGATATTCGGGGATCAGGTGGACAGCCTGACCAGTGCGCAGTACACCCTGCAGGGGCCGTGGGCCGGTCTGGAGCCTCGCCTGAATCAGGTGTTCGGCACGCCGGCCTCCGAGCCCGCGCCTGCCAGTCCGGGGGGCAGCCCTTCCGATCCTGCCCCTGTCGCGCCGAGCGCATTGCCGCTCGCGCCACGGGTATGATGTCCCATGCAGCAAAGGAGAACGCGATGAAACACAAGGCTGCCGTCGTGCAGATGGTCAGTGGCGGCGATGTACATGCCAATCTGCGCAGCGCCGCGGGGCTGATCGGCCAGGCGCGTGAACAAGGTGCCGACCTGATCCTGCTGCCCGAGAACTTTGCCGTGCTCGATGGCGGGCCGCTGAGTCAGTTTGCCGAGCGCCAGGGCGACACCGCTGCGCTGCTGCAGGGCTTTCTGCAGGAGCAGGCACGCAGCACGGGAGCCTGGCTGATCGCCGGCAGCATGCCGCTCAGCACACGACCGTCCCGCCACGGGACGTCTCCGGAAGCGGTGCCTGGCAGGCGCGTGCGACCGGCCTGCATGGTCTACGATCCCGAGGGGCGACTCGTGGCGCGATATGACAAGATGCACTTGTTCGACGTCCAGGTGGAGGATCGGCAGGAGCAGTACTCGGAGTCGCGCAGCTTCGAGCCAGGGGATGAATCCGTCTGTGTGCAGACCCCGGCAGGCTGCATAGGGCTGAGCATTTGTTACGACCTGCGCTTCCCGGAGTTGTACCGACGACTGCTGGAGCAGGGCGCGCAGGTGCTGACAGTGCCCTCGGCCTTCACGAAAGTGACGGGAGAGGCGCACTGGGAAGTCCTGTTGCGCGCACGGGCCATCGAGAACCAATGCTATGTCCTGGCCGCCAATCAGGGCGGCGTCCACAATGCCACCCGGGAGACCTGGGGGCATTCCATGATCGTGGACCCTTGGGGGCGCATCCTGGCCAGTGTGGAGTCCGGCCCTGGCGTGGCCGTCGCGGAGCTGGACCTGGAAGCGCTGACGGCCTTGCGCGCCAGAATGCCCATTCAGAGTCATCGCCGGTTCCGCGATGGGCTCTGCTGAAGGTCGGCGGCCTCCCGTCCGCCTGGTTGAATCGGCATTCCGCTTTCCCGTATCATGCGCCGCCCGCCGCGCACAGCGCGGTCTCTTGCTGGTAACACCCTGTGACAATTGACAAAAGTCTGCTGACCAATCTTGTTGCTGGAGCGCTTGTGCTGCTGGGACTGTTGCCCATGGCGGCGGCTCCCTGGTTCATGAGCGTCGGCCTGTTCGCGCTTTCGGGCAGCGTAACCAACTGGTTGGCTATCCACATGCTGTTCGAGCGCGTGCCAGGTTTTTACGGTTCCGGTGTCGTGCCCCTGCATTTCGAGGAGTTCAAGCGCGGCATCCGCAAGCTCATCATGCACCAGTTCTTCAGCCCCGATAACATCGACAAGTTCCTGCAGCAGTCCGGCAGCGTGGCACGCGGTCTGGATGCCGAGATCCAGAAACTGATCGACAAGCTGGATCTGGAGAAAGCTTTCGACGCCCTGCTGGACGTCATCATGGCCTCGTCTTTCGGCAGCATGCTGGCCATGTTTGGCGGGCGCGATGCCCTCAACCCTCTGCGTGACCCCTTCGTGCGCAAGATGCGGGAGTACTTTCTGGGTGTCGTCGATTCCGAGGATTTCCGGGCCAGTCTCGCCCGCGGCATCGCCAATGCCACAGAAGGCCGCGAATCGCTGCATGCGCGCATCGAGCACATCGTTGACCGCCGACTCGATGAGCTGACGCCGCAGTTGGTTAAGGAGATCGTCCAGGCCATGATCAAGAAGCATCTGGGCTGGCTGGTGGTCTGGGGTGGGGTACTGGGCGGGCTGATCGGTCTTCTTGTGACCGCCTCGGGAGTTTGACGGACTGCTCCAGCGTCATGTCTGTGCAGTCGCGAGAAAACTAGAACAGCTGTTCTATCTTGCGTGATTTCGCTGCCTGCGTCGCTCTGTGCGGGAGCTCACGAAACACGGCATTGATGCATGAACATCCCTTGCAATATGTATTATTTTGTATCATTAGATGTAAAAAAAACGGCCCTGTACTACAATCGCCCCCGTTTTTAATTTCCGCTGGATCAGCAGATCTCCACGCTGACCGTGTATCACTAATCGAGAAGAGACCGAGCATTTATCATGGCGAGACCAGTAGAGTTTGAGTACAACGACGTATTGACCAATGCAATGGAGCAGTTCTGGCGCGAAGGATTCGAAGCCAGTTCCGTGCAGAAGCTGCTGGACGTTACCGGCATCAACCGTGGCACTCTGTACAACTCCTTTGGCGACAAGGACACTTTCTTCAAGGCCTGTCTCGACCATTACAACAAGCTGATCGCGAAAGATCTGGATGCATCCCTGAACAACGCAGACCTGGCACCCTGGGCTGCCATCGAGAAATATTTCGACCTGGCCGTGATTTCCGTGACCAACAAGCAGCGCAGCATGGGCTGTCTGCTCGTCAACTCCCTTTGTGAGAGCATCAACTACAACAAGGATATCCAGAAGATCGTCCGCAATTCCTTTGCCGTCGTGCGCAAGGCCCTGCTCAAGCGCATCAAGGATGCCGAGAAGGCAGGCAAGCTGCGCATGGGCGTGACTGCAGACTTCGCTGTGGAAGCTCTGATGAACCTGCTCTATGGTCTGCGCGTGAATTCCCGCGATGCCAAGCCCGCCAAGCAACTGGCTGAAATCGTTAAGTTTACTGTTGACTCTCTGCAGTAAAGGCCGCCCTGATCCGAGGTGCCAGCCCTCCGGTTGGTACCTGCGGATGCCCTGATTCCGGGGCTTGTGGGCAAATCTTTATCGGGTATACTTGGTCCTCAGACGGTTAAGTAGCCAGAACGCTTCAGGACATTTTCCGCTCTGCAGTCATCACCCCGAATTCGACATAACAAGACGATTTGGCCTACATTCAGGCCAATCCACTCCCGACAAGGTATAGAACAATGAGAAAACTGGCCGGCGCCCGCAAGAATGATGAAAGCAACGTAGACCTGACCCCCATGCTCGACGTGGTGTTCATTCTGTTGATCTTCTTCGTGGTCACAGCGACATTCCTTTCCGAAACGGCCATCGACGCCGCCAGCAGCCAGAGCAACAATCAGCCGCAGAATGAGCAGCAGGATGACGGACCCAAGAATATCCTGATCGAGCTTGGCGCCAACAACGACATCATCCTGAATGGTGAGCCCCGCCCGATCCTGTTGAGTCAGATTCGCTCCAACATCGACCGATTGAAGGCCGAGAATCCGGCGGCAACGCTCATCATCAAGCCGCATGTGCGCTCCAACGTGGAAACGCTGGTGGCGGTCATGGACTCAGCCCGTCAGGCAGGCATTACCGGGATATCCGTCATGGAGCCTTGATGGCGCTTCATGTCCCGCGGAGCGGTCAGCCACCGGTCCTGCAACACGAAAAACGCACCCGAGGGTGCGTTTTTCATTTCCGAATCCCCTACTTGCGAGAGCCAGGCACATGTTGAGTCTGTGGAATGAAGAGGACGCGGCGCAGTTCGCCCGCGATCCGCAACTGGGATTGCGCATCTACAGTTCGCAGCTGCTCGGGCGGGATACCGATCTGGTGCTGCATGGAGGCGGCAACACCTCCGTCAAGGGCCGCCTGCGCAATGTCTTTGGCAAGGACGAGGAAGTGCTCTTCGTCAAGGGCTCAGGCTGGGATCTGCAAACCATCGCCGCACCCGGCTTCGCTCCCGTGCGGCTGGACTATCTGAGGGCGTTGGCTGCGCTGCCCGAATTGTCCGATACCGACATGATGCGCGAACTGCGCTTGGCACTGCTTGATCCGGCCGCCCCCACGCCCTCGGTGGAGGCGATCCTGCACGCCTTGGTGCCCACTCGTTATGTCGATCACACGCACGCCGACGCGGTGGTGGCCATCAGCAACAGCCCCGGCGGCGAGCAGGCGCTGCGCGCACTCTACGGTAAGGATGTGCTGGTGCTGCCCTACGTCATGCCGGGCTTCATCCTGGCGCGCCAGGTTCATGAAGCCACGCGCGGCGTGGACTGGAGCCGTCTGCAGGGCATCGTGCTGCTGCACCACGGCATCATCACCTTCGATGATGACTGCCGAGCCAGCTACGAGCGCATGGTCGCGCTGGTCAGCAAGGCGGAAGACTATCTGTGCGACAGGGGTGTCTGGGGTTCTGCTGCCGCGGGCACTGTCACCGCACAGACGCAGGACTATCAGCGTCTGGCGAGCCTGCGTCTGGCGGCCAGTCAGCTGTTCGGTGCGCCCATGCTGGTGCGCTGGGATCGCTCACCCGCTGCGGTCGGCTTTGCCGGGCTGGCCAATGCGGCTTCCATCGCGACCCGCGGGCCGCTGACACCGGATCACAGTATTCACACCAAGCCGCATTCCGCCGTGCTGGACGCCGACCCACTGCCGGGCCTGCAGCAGTTCGCCGATGATTATCGTGCGCGCTTCTCCCGCCATGCCCAGCCGCATCACACGTGTCTGGACCCAGTCGCTCGCACGGCGGTGTGGCGGGAGCGGGGCATGGTCTATCTCGCCCAGGATACGCGACGCCTGCAGGTGGTCGCGGACATCAGCCAGCACACCGTGCGCGCCATGCAATGGGGCGAAGCGCTGGGGGGCTGGACGGCCTTGCCGGCACAGGATCTGTTCGACCTGGAGTACTGGGAGCTGGAGCAGGCCAAGCTCAAGCGCGGCGCTGCGCGGGCCGAGTTCGAGGGCCGCGTGGTGCTGGTGACCGGCGCGGCCTCGGGCATTGGCAGGGCTTGTGTCGATGCCTTCGTGGCAAAAGGTGCTGCCGTGGTGGCGCTGGACATCGTGCCGGGCATCACGCAGCAGTGGCGCAGTGCACAGGTGCTCGGTCTGGTCTGCGATGTCACTCGCGGGGAAGACATCCAGAAGGCGCTCGAGGCCGCAGTCGGACACTTCGGCGGCATCGACATCCTGGTGAGCAATGCCGGAAGCTTCCCCGCCAGCTGCCCGCTGGGCAGCATGGATGACAAGGTCTGGGAGGACTCACTGGCACTCAATCTGAGTGCGCACATGCGTCTGCTGCGTGCTTGCGTGCCTTTCCTGAGCCTCGGGTTGCAGCCTGGTGTCGTCTTCATCGGGTCCAAGAATGTGCCTGCGCCAGGGCCGGGAGCCGGGGCCTATTCCGTGGCCAAGGCCGGGCTGGCGCAGCTGGCGCGGGTCGCCGCTCTGGAACTGGGTGGCAAGGGCATTCGCGTGAACACGCTGCACCCCAATGCCGTCTTCGACACGGGCATCTGGAGCGAGGACGTGCTGGCGGCGCGCGCGCGCAGCTATCAGATGAGTGTCGAGGACTACAAGCGCAACAATGTGCTGGGCTGCACCGTGCAGTCGAGCGATGTGGCCCGGCTGGCCGTGCTGATGGCCGGCGAGGGCTTCTCGCGTACCACCGGCGCCCAGGTGCCCGTGGATGGCGGCAACGAACGCGTGATCTGAGGAACCGCCATGCACGTGAATGCCCGCCACTACCGCACGATCTGGTTCGACCCGTTGCAGCAGTGCGTGATGATCATCGATCAGACGCGTCTGCCGCATCACTTCGAGACCCGCGCGCTGCGCACCCTGGTCGACGCCTGCCATGCCATCGAGAGCATGCAGATTCGCGGGGCGCCGCTGATCGGCGTGACGGCTGCCTATGGCGTGGCACTGGCCTTGCGAGAAGGTGCCGTCGATCTCGAGGCGATCTGCACCCGTCTGCTGGCGACGCGCCCCACGGCAGTCAATCTGCGCTGGGCCCTGGAGCGCGTGAAGAACGTCCTGCAAGCGCTGCCCGTCCCGCAGCGCCCCGCGGCAGCACTGCTGCTGGCCGGACAGCTGGCCGATGAAGATGTGGCGGCCTGCAGCGCCATTGGCGATCACGGTCTGACACTGCTGCAAGCTGCCTGGGCGGAGAAATGTCGTCGCCAGCCTGATGCCACGCGCCTGAACGTGCTGACCCATTGCAACGCCGGCTGGCTGGCCACCGTGGATTGGGGCACGGCGCTGGCACCGCTGTACAAGGCACATGCGCATGGCATACCGCTGCATGTCTGGGTGGACGAGACGCGCCCGCGCAATCAAGGCGCCTTTCTCACGGCCTGGGAACTGCAGCAGGAAGGCATTGCGCACACCGTGATCGTGGACAATGCCGGCGGGCATCTGATGCAGCATGGCGAGGTCGATCTGTGTCTGGTGGGCAGCGACCGCACCACGGCGACGGGCGATGTCTGCAACAAGATCGGCACCTATCTGAAGGCGCTCGCCGCGCACGACAATGCAGTGCCGTTCTATGTGGCATTGCCGGTCTCCACCATCGACTTCAGCTTGCAGGATGGCGTGCGCGAGATCCCCATCGAACAGCGTCATGCCCACGAGGTCTCGCACATGCAGGGGCTGGATGCAGACGGCGTATTGAGCCGGGTGCAGGTGATGGCCAGCCACAGTGCCGTCAACAATTATGGCTTCGATGTCACGCCTGCCCGCTTGGTGACGGCCCTGATCACCGAGCATGGCATTGTGGGAGCAGACCCGGGAAGTCTGCAGGGGTTGCGCGAGCGGCTGCCGCGCTGATCAGCCCGGCGGCCAGTGCATCGCGCGCCCGGCCAACAGATGCAGATGCAGGTGGCCGACCGTCTGCCCGCCATCGACACCCGTGTTGAAGACACTGCGGAAACCGGTCTGGGCGAAGCCCTGCTGTTCGGCGATGGTGCGGGCGCAACCCAGCAAGCGACCCAGCACCGCGGCATCTTCCGGTTCGGCGTCGGCCAGACTCTGGATGTGTCGGCGCGGAATCACCAGGATGTGCTGGGGCGCGGCGGGGTTGATGTCGCGAAAGGCGTAGATCTCGTCGTCGCTGTAGACCGCGCTTGACGGAATGTCGCCGGCGGCGATCCGGCAGAAAAGACAATTGCTTGCCATGGTCTGGCTTCCTCCATAGACTTGGTTCGACACGTCGTGGCTGCAGTCTAGCACGCGTATGGCGTGTCCCTTCTGTCATTGATCAAGGTCGGCGCGCGCCTCTGTCCATGTTGAAATCACTTCTGCTCGGCACTGCACTGTTCCTGTCGGCCGGCCTGGTTCAGGCTGAGGTTCCCGTCTTCGGTTACGAGATCGTGAAGGCCTACCCGCATCGCACCGATGCCTTCACCCAGGGGCTGGAGTTCAATGGCGGTTATCTTTACGAGGGCACCGGGCTCAATGGCCGCTCGTCGCTCAGCCGGATCGCCTGGGAAGACGGGCGTGTACTGCAGAGCATTCGTCTGCCCAGTCGCTATTTCGGCGAAGGCATTTCCATCGTGGGCAATCGTCTCTATCAATTGACCTGGCAGTCCAATATCGTCTTCGTGTACGACCTCGAGACCTTCGAGACCATCACCTCTCACTATCACCCCACCGAAGGCTGGGGCCTGGCCTGGGATGGCACCCACCTGATCCTGAGCGACGGCAGCGATGCCCTGCAATTCATCGAGCCGGAGAATTTCACGCTGGCGCGCAAGGTGCAGGTCACGCTGGACGGCACGCCCGTGCATGCGCTGAACGAGCTGGAATACATCAATGGCGAGGTCTGGGCCAATGTGTGGCAGACAGACACCATCGTGCGCATTGATCCGGCCAGCGGTGTCGTCAATGCCGTCGTTGATCTGACAGGGCTGTCCGCACAGACACAGACGGGCGGACGCGACGCCGTGCTCAATGGCATAGCCTGGCTGCCGGGGCCGGAAGGCGAGGATGGCAGACTCTTCGTCACCGGCAAGCTGTGGGGCAATCTGTTCGAGATCACGCTGCAAGCGCGTGAGTGACACCGCCAGGAGCCGCCATGCGCAAGGCCCTTGCCCGTCCCCTGCTGCTCCTTTTCCTGCCAGTCTTGCTTGTCTCCTGCGAGAGCGTGAGTTATTACGGTCAGGCAGCAAGGGGCCAGTTGTCTCTTCTGTACGGCCGCCAGGACATTGAGCGGCTGCTGACTGATTCCGCCCTTGATGCACAGACCCGCGCGAAACTGCAGCTGGTGCAGCGCGCTCTGGCGTTTGCGCAGGATTCCCTGCAGCTGCCGGCGAGAGGCAGCTATCGCAGTTTCACCGCCCTCGATCGTCCCTTTGTGGTGTGGAACGTGTTTGCTGCACCTGAGTTTTCCGTCGAACCAACCCAGTGGTGCTACCCGATCGCCGGCTGTGTCAGCTATCGCGGCTACTTCAGCGAGCAGGCGGCGCGCGACTACGCCGAACGCCTGCAGGTGCAGGGGCTGGAGGTCTATAGCGGGGGAGTTGATGCCTATTCCACGCTGGGCTGGTTCGACGACCCGCTGACCAGTGCGGTGTTGCGGCGTCCCGACCACCGCCTGGTGGCGCTGCTGTACCATGAACTCGCCCATCAACGACTCTACGTTGCCGGGGATACCGAGTTCAATGAAAGCTTCGCCAGTTTCGTGGAGCAGGAAGGGCTGCGGCGCTGGCTGGCGCAGACCGGGCAGGGCGCTGCGCAGCAGCGGGAGCAGATCGCGAGGGAGAATCAGCTGCAGCAGGAATTCGTGAATCTGGTGAGCGCGCATCGCGACGCCCTGCGCGAGCTCTATGCCAGTGGCATGACTCCTGCGCGGATGCGCGCAGAAAAGCAGGCGCTGCAGGCGCAGCTGCGGCAGGACTATGCGCGCTGGCGCGAGACCACGTCCTACACGGGCTATGATCGCTGGTTCGAGGGACCGCTCAACAATGCCCAGCTGGCCACGGTGGCGTCCTACAACGCGCTGGTGCCCTTCTTTGAAGGTCTGCTGGAGCAGCAGCAAGGAGACTTGCCGGCCTTCTATGCTGCCGTGGAAGCGCTGGCGGCATTGCCTGCGCAGGAGCGCGACAGCCGCTTGGGCCGCTGAAGAGGGACATGCGGCCCGTCTGAATCAGGGAGCAGCGCTTGTGCTGCTCTGCGCCACTCGTGCTTCCAGCGTGCTGACCAGGTCCTTGTAGAAGTCCGATGCCGGGTCTGCCGTCGAGGCAGCCCGGTACTGCTCCAGTGCTTCCTCAAGGCGCCCCAGGTCTTCATACATGCGGCCCAGCGAGCGATGCAGGTAGGCATCCCCGGGCGTGACTTCCAGCGCCTTCGCGAAGATCTGTGCGGCTTCGTCCGCAAACCCTGCATTGAAGTAGGTGTTCCCCATGATATAGATCTGCGAGGCATTCTTCGGGTCCCGCTCGATGGCCTGCAGGTCGATGGGCAGGGCTTCGGCGTAGCGCTGCTGGTCGCGCAGCAGTTGCCCGAGAGTGTTCAAAGCGGCGATCAGCGCGGCGGAAGGCTCCTTCTGCAGGGCCACGAAGCGCTGATAGGCGGGGATCGCTTCCACAAACCGCTCCTGGAAGTACAGGATGCTCGCCATGTTGTGGTAAGCCTCCGCGAGGTTCGGGTCGGCAGTCACCGCGAGTTCGTACTCGGCGATGGCTTCCTCGTAGCGTTCCAGATTGTTGAAGGTATTGCCGCGGCGAAAATGCCGCTGGGCCAGTTCGACGTCCACTGCTGCGCGGCTCTGCGCCAGGGGGCCCTGGCTCAGACCGGGCGCGACGACAAAGCACAGCAACAGGACAATGGCGCAAAGGCGGAACATGGCGGGCTCCTCAGGCAGGGACGGCTGCCAGACTGATGACGGTCGTGCCGCTGTCGGCCTGAGTCACCTCGCCGATGCAGCTGGCGGCATGATACCCGGCTGCCCGCAAGGCCGCGAGACAGGCCTGTTCGTGCTCAGGCCGAATGGCTGCCAGCAGGCCGCCGGCAGTCTGCGGGTCGAAGAGCAACTGCAGACGCGCATTGCGTCCCGGATCCTGCACTTGTTCGAGCACCTCGGCATGGCGCGCGTTCTCGGCATGCAGCGAACTGAACCAGCCCCGCTCCAGACACTCCAGCGCGCCCTCCAGCACGGGCAGACGCTCCGACCACAGCGTGACCTGCGCGCCTTGCGGGCCGCACATCTCGCGCAGGTGTCCGAGCAGGCCGAAGCCGGTGACGTCGGTGCAGGTGCGGGCGCCGTGGTGCTGAAAGATCTCCGCAGCACGCTGATTGGACTGCTGCATCTGCGCCAGTGCCGGCGCTATCCAGCGCTGCCGCGCCTGATAGCGCATATCGGCCGCAAACAGCGTGCCCGTGCCCAGCGCCTTGCACAGGATCAGACGGTCGCCGGCCGCGAGGCCCGTCTTGTGCAGAAGTCTGTCCGGTGCCGCGAAGGCTGTCACACTGAGGCCGAAGCTCAATTCCGCGGTCTCGGCCGAGTGCCCGCCAATGAGCGCGGTGTCATGGGCGTTGAGCACCTCCGTGCAGCCTGTCATCACCTGCAGCATCTGGTCTTGCATGATGGCAGGTGCCGCGTGCGGCACGCCGATGATGGCCAGCGCACTGTGCGACCTGGCCCCCATGGCGTGGATGTCGCTGAGACAGTGGACCGTGGCAATGCGCGCGAACAGGTAAGGATCGTTCACGAAGGCACGGAAATGATCGACGCTCTGCAGCATCACGCGCTGCGGATCGAGCTGGACAATGGCAGCGTCCTCGGTGAGGCCGTGCCGGCTCAGGATGTCAGGATGCGTGCAGGGCGTGAGCTCAGCCAGCACCTCCCTTAGCAGATGACTGCCGATCTTGGCGGCACAGCCTGCGCAGCGGATCAGCGCGGCCTCGGGGGGCGGTGCTGGGTGGGTGAAGCGGGCAACAAAGCGCTTGTCGATCCAGTCCTTCCAGCGCCAGGCCCAGTGACCGATTGCAGCCCACTGGCCGCGGGTGGCGATGGCCTGTTCGTCGCCCATGTACAGCAGGGCCAGGGCCTTGGTCTGCGGAGAATAGGGCAACAGCGGCTCGCCCAGGAAGAAGCGCCGCAGATTGCGCGCCAGCGGCATGCCCTGGCGCACGGCATAGACACCGGCCTTGGGCCTCGGCTGGCCGGCGATCGCGGCGATGTCACCGGCGGCAAACACGAAGGGATGGCTCATGGACTGCAGCCGGTTGTTGACGCGCACGAAGCCCCTGCCGTCCAGCGCAAGCCTCGTGGTGGCGAGCCACGCTGGCGCCGCTGCACCCGTGGCGATGATGCTCGTGTCGCAGGCGATGGACAGGATCTGCGCTTCCTGCCCGGCGCGCTTTTCCTCCACCTTCAGTTGGCCCGCCTCCACAGCCAGCACTCGGCAATGCAGACGCACGTCGATGTCGCGCTTCTGCAGCATCTGCAAAGCCAGGCCGCCCGCCTTGCTCGCCATGCCCGCCAGCAGCCGCGCGCGCGCGCACACCAGCACGATGCGCAGGGACAGAGGCACGCCCCGGGTGCGGCGCAGATGTTCCTGCATCGCGCAGGCCAGTTCGACGCTGGCGGGTCCGCCGCCCACGATCGCAATGGTGTAGTGCCGGTCGGCGGCCAGTGCGGCATCGTGGTCGCGCTGAATCTGCTCCCAGCGCTCCATGAAGCCGCTGATGGGCTTGACGGCAGCAGCATGCTGCTCTGCTCCCGGCAGAGCGCTCAGGTCCGGCCGTGAGCCCAGGTTCAGGGACAGGATGTCGAAAGGCACGGCAGGACGGCCGGCGCAATGCAGCACGCGGCGTTCCAGATCGATCTGCTCGACGCTGGCCTGCAGCAGGCGGGCGCCGGCCATCTGGGCCAGCGGTCGCAGATCGATCAGGAAATCGTCGTCCTGCGCGCGCCCGCACAAGCGGGCAGGCAGGGCGCCGGAGTAGGGGGTGTCGACATCGCGGGAGACGAGCGTGACGTCCAGACCCGGCACCGGATCGTGCGCCAGGCTCATCAACACGGCGAGGTGGCTGTGTCCACCCCCGAGCAGAACGAGACGCTTTCTGGCCGGGGCGGAGGGTGTCTGTTGCATGCGAGGCTCACCGTCGGGCGCTGTTCATGCGGCGCCCGGCGTCGTCACACCGAGCGGATGGCCGGCCCGGTGTAGAGCGCGCTGGGGCGCATGATCCTGTTGTCGATGCGGGACTCCAGGACGTGTGCCAGCCAGCCTACACTGCGTGCCATGGCGAAGCCAGCCGTGAAGTAGTTGGCGGGAATGCCGATGGCCAGGTTGACCGGACCCTTGTAGAACTCCAGATTGGCCCAGACTTCCTTGCCCTTCTTCTGCATCTCGGCGTTGAATAGATCGGAAGAGCGTC
>JALREE010000100.1 GCA_023256835.1 Pseudomonadales bacterium
CCGTCGAGTGGCGCGGCACCGGCGCGCTGCAGCGCGTCTTCGCCTCCACGCTCTACAGCGAGTTCATCGATCTGGAAGAGCGCAATCAGTACGTCGTGGCACTTCCCGGCACGGTCGGGGTCACGGGCTATTCTGCGGCGAGCGCCGTGTCGCGACTGCTGGAAGACGGCAAGTACGACAACTCCACACTGACCAGCACGCTGGGGGCCGATGCCCAGCTGGGCGAGTGGGTCGTGGAAGCCCGCTACAACCAGACGCAGACCGAGCGCAACCAGTTCCTTCCCATCGCGTACGACATCGGTCTGGCGGCAGCCAGCTATGACGTGAGCGATCTGGACGACCCGCTGCTGAGCCTGTATTCCCGTGGCACACGCAATGCGATCCTGCCTGGCCAGATCACCTACAACGTGCGCAACCTGGGCCTGATCGTGGCCGACGAACTGGACAATGACGCCTCCAAGTTCAAGTTCGACGCCGAGCGCGAGATGAGCCTGTTCGGCAGCAATGCTGTGGTGAAACTCGGCCTGCAAAGGGATGAACGCGATGCACAGGGGTACAGCACTCAGGGGATCGGGGCCTCTCCGGTCAGCGCCGGCATCAACGTGGAAAGCTTCAACACCGACAAGCCCTGGGACAGCATGACGAGCAACCCGCTCAATGCCACCTACTTCAACAACGTGGGCCTGCGCGACGCCTGGGAAGCCTCGAAGGTGTGGCGTCTGCCGGTGCCGGCTGACAATCAGCGGATCTTGATCGAGGAAGAAGTGACCTCGGTTTATGCCATGGCCACGGTGGATTACAGCTGGGGCAATCTGGTGTTCGGCGCCCGCAATGAGATGACCAACTACACCAGCCGCGGCACCATCGCCGGCCGTGCCATCGCCGTGTCCGACGACTTCAGCAATCTGCTGCCCAGCGCTCACCTGAACATCGATGTGTCCGAGAACGTGAAGCTGCGCATCTCCGGCTCCACCGGCATCAGCCGTCCCACCTACAACGAGTGGCGTGCAGGCGCCTCCGTCGACTTCGTGAACAAGAAGGTCAGCGGCGGCAACCCGACGCTGAAGCCCGAGGAGACCATCGGCTTCGACACCTCGCTGGAATGGTATTTCGCGCCTGCCAGCATTCTCTCCGGCGGCGTGTTTCATCGTGCCATCGACAATGTGATCTACGCTGACTCCAGCGTCATCGACGGCGGGCTCTACACGCCGGCAGGGGCAGGCGAGCTGTGGCAGTACACGGGCAATGTCAACGGCAAGGACGGTGAGCTGAGCGGCATCGAGATGAACGTGATCGCTTACTTGAACGATATGTCGCAAAGCCTGCCGGAAGGCGTTGGCTTCAGTGCCAACGTGACCCTGCTGGACAGCAAGTTCAAGGGCATTCGCGGCAACAGCTACAAGCTGCCGGGCACGTCCGACCTGATCTACAACGCCTCGGTGTTCTACGAGAATTTCGGCCTCTCCGCGCGCCTGAATTACCAGTACCGCGACGAGTGGATCTCCCCCATCGAGAGCCCGGATGAAGTCTGGGGCGAGCAGCAGCGCGTGGACCTGTCCATCGCCTATGAACTGCCCTTCGAGATGGCCGGCGCGACGACGTCTGTCTACCTCAACGGCAACAACCTGACGGACGAAGTGGACCTGCGCTTCGCCGGCAACGGCACTGTCAACCAGCGTGAGAGCTATGGCCGCAGCTACCTGCTGGGCGTGCGCGTGGGCTTCTGACCTGTTGGAGCCTGTCTGTAGGAGCCTGCTTGCAGGCGAACCATCAGGCGACCGGTTCGCTGTTCGCCTGCAAGCAGGCTCCTACAAGCTGGCACCCACAAGCTTTCTCTCAACTTTCACTTTCGGAGAATCACGACATGCGTCACACATTCCTGCGTCTTGCTGCGTTCACACTCGCTCTGTTGCTGCCGGTGGGCCTGCTGCAGGCCAACGAAGCGCTGCTCGCCACCTACGAGCGTCTGCTGCCTCTGGAAGGCGGCTCCAATTTCCGCGACATGGGCGGCTACCCCGCCGCAGACGGCAAGCGCGTGGTGCGCGGCAAGCTGTTCCGCTCCGGCGCACCCACCAGTCTGACCGAGAAGGACATGGCCTATCTGGATCAGTTCGGCTTCGCGGCCATTATCGACCTGCGCTCTTCCGAAGAGCTGGCGCTCTATCCGAATCACTGGGCGGCACAGTCGCCGCAGATTGATTACCAGAACGTGGAGTACAGCATCTTCGGGCTGGCCGGTTCCGCGGCCGCAGGCACGCCGCAGGCACTGGGTGAGGTGGTGCGCAGCATGGATGACACGTATCGCAATTTCCCGACCATGCTCAAGCCGCAGCTCACGCTGCTGTTCGACACGCTGCTGGCGGAGGACGCCCCGGTGCTGGTGAACTGCTCTGCCGGTCAGGACCGCACGGGCGTGGCGTCCGCTGTGGTGCTGACGCTGCTGGGTGTGGAGCGCGAGACGATCATCGAAGACTATCTGCTGTCCACGCAGTACCGTCGCCCCTCCGTGGAACGTGGTGATGTCGATCTGGCGCAAGCAGCGCAGACCAATGCCTTCGCGGCGATGATGCTGCAATACAGCAGCATGGAGGAAGAAGAGGCCGCCCCGTTGCTGATGCCCGATGGCACGCCGTATCTGCACTATGCGCTGGAGGAGATTGAGACCACCTGGGGCTCGGTGGAGGCCTACGCCGAACAGGAACTGGGGGTGGACGCAGCCGATGTGGCGGCTCTGCGCGCCCGACTGCTGGAGTGATGAATCCGGGGTCAGAGACTCTTGCCTCTGACCCCGGTTTTTCCTTTCAGTAGTGCCGTGACTTGCCCGTCACGCTGGCGCTGTAGGCGGCGTCGCCCAGGCGCCGCACGGCCGCCCAGGTGCCCTTGTAATAGGGCAGCACGTTCTCGTCCACGGCCGTGGTGGCCAGGTCGCCCATGACGCCCTGACGGCCCATCGCCATCATGAACACCTGACCTTCGCGAATGCCCGGCTCGACGTGCGCCATGCCCTGGGTGCTGCCGTAGTCGTTGTACAGCTCCACGAGATCCCCACTGGCAATGCCCAGACGCGCGGCATCGGCCGTGCCGATCTCCACCAGGGTGGCCGGCCAGCGCCCCATGCGCGCGGGGTTGTGCTCGTCGTTGTACAGCGTCTGCCACAGCTCGTTGACGCGGCCGTTGTTCA
This sequence comes from Pseudomonadales bacterium, assembly GCA_023256835.1. Taxonomy (GTDB): domain Bacteria; phylum Pseudomonadota; class Gammaproteobacteria; order Pseudomonadales; family Pseudohongiellaceae; genus UBA5078. The sequence continues at coordinate 3,182 of JALREE010000100.1, forward strand.
CCCAGAACGGGTACTTGTCCTTCTGCGCCTGCGCCAGCGGCAGCAGCCCGCTCCAGGGCGCCGGCTGGAAGCGCGCGCGGCCGTCCTCGGTGGCGAAGCGCTCGGTGTAGAGCACTTCCGTGCCCACCAGCTGACCGTTCTCCAGCCCCTGCACCGGCAGCTGCACGCCGTTGTTGCCCAGCGCGCGCAGCCGCTCGTAGGTCACCAGCTCGCTCTCGTTCTGGCGGAAGCCATCGTTGAAGGCATCTTCCTCGCTGGCCCAGTCGAAGCCGGCGAAGCGTGCCGCCATGGCCGCATTGCCGGCCTGCGTGTAGAGCGCCTGCAGCGCCTTGCCGATCTCGGCGGCGATCAGGCAGTCGGGCTTGGCGATGCCGGGCGGGTCCATGAATTTCTCGGACAGTCGCATGCGGCGTTCGCCGTTCATGGAGGTCAGATTCATCTCGCCCGGCACGGCGGCCGGCAGCATGAGATGGCCGATCTCGCCGATGGGCTTGGGGTAGAGGTCGATGGACGTCACGAACAGGCCGCCCTTCTGGGTGACGGCATCGAAGATGATGTCGATCAGCTCGGCGGTGCTGGCCCCGCGCGCCTGGTCGATGGCTTCGCGCACGATGGCCGCGCGCTTGGTCACCACGGCCCTGTACTGCTGCGCGTTCAGCGTGCTGCGGAAGGCGTCGCAGGCCCAGGCGGTGAGCATCCTGCCCTGGCCGGCAATGACGGCTTCATCGATGAAGGGGGCCGGTCGTCCGCCGGGGAAGGGCGGGCGCACATAGCCTTCCTGATGCCCGCCCATGCGCACCACGCCGGCGCCGCGTCGTCCGCCGACATTGCCGGTGGCCAGCACCAGGTCCACCAGCGCCGACTGGATGCGGTAATTGTCGTTGCCCCAGATGATGCCCTTCTCGTAGGCGTGCATGGCACGTGGGCGATGGCCGGAGGCCTTGGGTCGATAGGACCACTCGGCGGCCTGCCGCAGCTGCGCCACGGGCACGCCGGTGATGGCGCTGCACTCCTCCAGACTCAGGCGATTGGCCTGCACGGCGGCGTCGAAACCGGTAGTGCGGGCGGCGATGAACTCGCGGTCGATCCAGTCCTGCTCTACCACATAGGTCAACAGGCCGTTGAACAGCGCCGTGTCGGTGCCCGGGTTGATGGCCAGGTGCAGCACGTTCTCGCGGCCAGCGGCCTGCTCGGCCACGGCGATGCTGGCGGTGCGGCGCGGGTCGACAAAGATGATGCGGCCACGACCCACCGTTTCGCCCGGGAAGCGCGCCTGCTTCTTCGCCACGCTGTTGCCCTGCAGATTGGGCAGCCAGTGCACGAGGAAGTAATTCGTCTGGGTTTCGTAAGGGTTGTTGCCGATGGACCACAGCACATCGGCCAGCTCGGCGTCCTCGTAGCTGTTGTTCAGCTCGTTGATGCCCATGTCGCGGGTGGCATGGCACTCGGAGTTGTAGGCCGGGCGGTTGTGAATGCGCACCATGGAGGTGCCGAGCCCGGAGAAGATCAGCTTGCCCGTGGCCCAGGTGTTCTCGTAGCCGCCGCCGGCACCGCCGTGGTCGAACAGATTGAACAGCAGGGCGTCGGGGCCCTCGGCATCCAGAAGGCGTTGCGTGAGTCCGGCGTACAGCGCGATGGCTTCCTCCCAGCCGGCCGGCCGCCAGTTGGTGCCGCCATAGACCATGGGGGCGGTGAGTCGGCTGGCCGAGACGCCCTGCCCATTCGCGATCAGGCTGGCCATCATGCCGCCGCGGGTGGAGGCCTGACCCTGGTTCACCACGCAGTCCTTGTCCGGCACGATCATCACGTGCCAGTCCTGGCCTTCTTTATCACGCAGGTTGTTCACCATGGCGGGACTGAGGCAGGCGGCCAGCGGGGGCAGCGGGCGGGTGAAGTCCAGGCCCAGGGCGTTGTCGGCCGCGGCCGGGCCGCCTTCCTGCGGGCGTGGCCACTTGTAGGCCTTGTAGCCACAGCCGACGATGCAGAAATGGCAGGTCAGATTCGTGGTCTGCGCATCGACGGGGGGCAGGGGGATGCGATCGCTGAACTGGCTCATGCGGACACCTCCTGCACCATGACATTGCTCTGGCGGCCATACACAAGGCCGACCATGCCCACGGCGCGGATGCTGCCGTCATCGTCCAGTTCCAGCAGCACGCGGGGCAGGTCCTGGGTGGCTTGACCGATCACCTGCTGTCCGCCCATCTCCGGGTCGAACACGCTGAAGTGGCAGCCGCACTTGTAGCGGCGGGAACTGCTTTCATAACTGGTCGGGCAGCCCATGTGCGGACACAGGATGCTGTAGGCCACGATGTCCTGCTGCGGGCCGATGCCACCCGGGACGGCGTGCCCCAGACGCAGCAGCTGGCAGGCCGAGCCGGCGTCGGGATAGGCGAAGTCCAGGGGCTGGTTCACCACCAGCGCGTCCAGCCGGGCGATGGGCTGTACCGGGTAGGCCTGCCTGCCCGCGTCGGCGCTGCCGGGCATGGCATTCTGGGCAAAGGCGCCGGGGGTGGCGGCAGCGGCGGCACCGAGGCCGGTGAGCTTGAAGAAATTGCGGCGGCTGAGAGTCATGCAGGGGCTCCAGAGACTGAATACTGGGCGGCATTCTAGGCTGCAAGTGTGACAACACGCAAAAGGCGAGAACGGATTTGCCCCGATCCTGGTTTTGCCCCCGCGCTTGACTTCGGCATTTGCCTGTCTAAACTCGGCCGCAACAAGGGGAGTAGCTTTTCCGCCGCAGCGTCGTCATCACGGCAGCCTGACATTGAATCAGGCTTCCCGGTTCTGCGGGCAACGCCAGCGTTGCAAGCGAGACCTTGCCCATGGGCAAGGTGCATGCGCGCGATTCAAACGCAAGAGCCTTGACCCAATGGCTTCAGGCCCTTTTCGTTTACGGAGCGTTGTATGGAAACAGTTGGCAATGGTTGGATGTGGGCGATCTTCGCTCTCATCGTCACGGGTATGCTGCTGATCGACCTGCTGTTGGTTGGCGGCGGCAAGCAACATCGAGTGTCTCTAAAAGAGGCCGCAGGCTGGTCGCTGGCCTGGGTCAGTGTCTCCCTTGCCTTCGCTGCCGGGCTCTGGGTGTATCTGGACGGCACAGCGGGCCGCACCGTCGCCAACGTCAAGGTGGTGGAGTTCATCACCGGTTATCTCGTCGAGAAATCCCTCGCAGTCGACAACGTCTTCGTCTGGATGATGATCTTCGGCTACTTCTCCATCCCGCTGGAGCTGCAGCGGCGTGTGCTGCTGTACGGCATCCTGGGCGCCATCGTGCTGCGCACCATCATGATCTTTGCCGGCAGCTGGCTCATCACCGAATTCCACTGGCTGCTGTATGTGTTCGGCGTGTTCCTTGTGATCACCGGCCTGAAGATGATGTGGTTCTCCGACCATGATCCGGACCTCGGCAAGAATCCGTTCATCCGCTTCATTCGCTCCCATCACCCCATCACCGATCGTCTCGAGGGCGAACGCTTCTTCGTTCTGAAGGACGGTGTGCGCATGATGACGCCGCTGTTCCTGGCTCTGGTGCTGGTGGAGATCACCGACGTGATCTTCGCGGTGGACAGCATCCCGGCAGTCTTCGCCATCACCACCGACCCCTTCATCGTACTCACCTCCAACCTGTTCGCGATTCTCGGCCTGCGGGCCATGTACTTCCTGATGGCGGACATGGGCAATCGCTTCGAACTGCTCAAGTACGGTCTGGCGGTGATCCTGATGTTCATCGGCACCAAGATGCTGATCGTGGACTGGTACAAGATCCCTGTGCTCGTTTCCTTGAGCGTGGTGGCCACCATCCTGTTGATCTCCGTCTTCGCCAGTCTCTGGCACAGCAAGCGCAAGCTGCAGGGCTGAGCCTGATTGCCGCGCGGCGGGGCTGCAACGTATGATGCCTGTCATATGTTGCACCGAGCCCCGCCAAGCGATCTCCTGGAACTGCTGCCCGTCAGCATCCATCCCCACTGTGTCAGTCAGTTCTTCGTCCGTGGCACACGGCTGTTCGAAACCGGCCGCAAGCCCGAATACATGTACTTCGTCGAATCCGGCGAGGTCACCCTGGAGCGCTACAGCCTCGACGGCAACACCATCATCCTGCAGCGCACCCGCCACGGTTTCGTGAGCGAGGCCAGCCTGCAATCCCCCGCCTATCATTGCGATGCCGTGGCCGTCATCGACACTCTCGCCGTGCGCATTCCGCTGCGCGACCTGCGGCAGGTGCTGGCCAGCGACCCGGCCTTCTCCATGCGCTGGGTCAGCATGCTCAATCGCGAGATCATGCGCCTGCGCCGCCAGTGCGAGCGTCTCAGTCTTCTCACTGTGGAGGAGCGTCTGCTGCACCTGGTGGAAACCGAGGGCAATGACGCGTCCTATCCGCTGGGCTCCGGCCTCAAGTCCATCGCCCGTCAACTCGGGGTGACCCACGAAGCCCTCTACCGCTGCATCGCACGACTCGAGAAAGCCGGTCGTCTGCGCCGCGATGCTGACCGCTTGTTCCTGATCAAGGTCTGAATCCCGCCACGGTCGTGACTATGACGACGATAGCCAAATTGTGGTGGCCGCTGTCATGTCGTGCGGGGTATTCTCGGGCTTGCCTGAATCAACCACATCCCGACAGAAGAGGTGATCACGATGGAGAGCAACAAGCAGAACGGTGCCGGCAAGTGTCCGGTCATGCACGGAGGTGCAACCTCGTCCAGCGCCAGCATGGCCAATCAGGAATGGTGGCCCAATGCGCTCAACCTGGACATCCTGCATCAGCACGACACCAAGACGAACCCGCTGAAGGAAGTGAATTACCGCGAAGAGCTCAAGAAACTGGATGTCGCGGCCCTCAAGAAAGACCTGCATGCCCTGATGACGGACAGCCAGCCCTGGTGGCCTGCCGACTGGGGTCACTACGGTGGCCTAATGATTCGCCTGGCCTGGCATTCGGCCGGAACCTACCGCACCGCCGACGGTCGAGGCGGAGCCGGAACCGGCTCACACCGCTTCGCACCACTAAACTCGTGGCCAGACAACGGCA
>JALREE010000116.1 GCA_023256835.1 Pseudomonadales bacterium
CGGCGGTGATCGGCGGCAGTCTGGGCGGCATGCAGGTGATGCGCTGGTCCATCAGCTATCCCGAGCGCCTGCGTCACGCCATCATGATCGCCGTGGCGCCGAAACTTTCCGCGCAGAACATCGCCTTCAACGAAGTGGCGCGCCAGTCCATCACAGCCGACCCGCACTTCCACGAGGGACGCTATCTGGAACATGGCACCTATCCCAAGAAGGGCGTGATGCTGGCGCGCATGGTCGGCCACATCACTTACCTGTCGGACAGCGCCATGCGCGAGAAATTCGGCAAGAACGCCGATGAAGTGCCCAGCGAGACCATCAAGAGCAACTTCGGCCGCGACCTGCGCTCCGGCAAGCTCAGTTTCGGACTGGATGTGGACTTCCAAGTGGAAAGCTATCTGCATTATCAGGGCGAACGCTTCTCGGAGCGCTTCGACGCCAACACCTATCTGTTGATGACCAAGGCGCTGGACTATTTTGACCCGACGGTCGATTACGACGGCGATCTGGCGAAGGCCTTCGAGCACAGCCAGTGCCGTTTCCTGCTGATGTCCTTCAGTTCCGACTGGCGCTTTCCGCCCGAACGCACGCGCGAGATCGTCAACGCCCTGCTCAAGGCCCGCAAGCCGGTCAGCTATCTGGAGATCGAGGCGGATCAGGGCCACGACGCCTTCCTGCTGCCGGTGCCGCGCTACATGCAGGCGCTGAGCACCTATCTGGCCCGCGTGAGTGACGAGGTGAACGGCTGATGCGTCCCGATCTGGACATCATTCAACACTGGATCGAACCTGGCAGCCGCGTGCTGGATCTGGGCTGCGGCGATGGCAGTCTGCTGCAGTACCTCAAACGCGAGAAGGGTGTCTCGGAACTCGGCCTGGAGATCGACGAGCGCAATATCCACGCCTGTCTCGAGAAAGGCGTGAACGTGATCCAGCAGGATCTGGACAAGAGCCTGGCGAATTTCTGCGACAAGAGTTTCGACACCGTGCTGCTCACGCAGACACTGCAGGCGGTGAGCTACCCCGACGTGCTGATCGAGGAGATGCTGCGCATCGGTCACAAGGTCATCGTGACCTTCCCCAATTTCGGCAACTGGCGCAGCCGCGTCTACCTCAGCCTTAAGGGCCGCATGCCGGTGTCCAATTTCATGCCTTATCAGTGGTACGACACCCCGAACATCCACTTCTGCACTGTGCGGGATTTCGACGCCCTGTGCCGTGAGCGCCACATCCGCGTCATGGCCCGTACCGTCGTCGACCACAAGCATCAGGGCAGCTGGATGATCCGCCAGTGGCCCAATCTGCTGGGCGAAACTGCCATCTATCACCTGAGTCGCTGAACGCGGAGCCCTCATGCAGAGAATCGTGCTCGCCACCGGCAATGCCGGCAAGCTGCGGGAATTCCAGCAGATGCTGGGCAGTGCCGGACTGGAGTTCCTGACTCAGCGTTCTCTTGGCGTGAGCGATGCCGATGAGACCGGCCTGAGCTTTGTCGAGAACGCCATTCTCAAGGCGCGCCATGCCGCTGCGGCCACCGGCCTTCCGGCACTGGCCGACGACTCCGGCCTGGAAGTGGACGCCCTGCGCGGCGAACCCGGCATTTATTCGGCGCGTTACGCCGGCCCCGGCGCCACCGATGCGCAGAACAATGCCAAGTTGCTGGCCGCCCTGCAGAACGTGCCCGAGGCACAGCGCACTGCACGTTTCATCTGCTGCATCGCCTTCATGCGCCATGCGACTGACCCGATGCCGTTCATCTGCCATGGCAGCTGGGAGGGTCGCATCCTCTTCGCCCCCGCGGGCGACAACGGTTTCGGCTACGATCCCCTCTTCTTCGTGCCCACGCACGGCAGTGCCTCGGCCCAGCTGGAACCGGCCGTCAAGAACTCACTCAGTCATCGCGGCCAGGCCCTGCGCCAGTTGCTGCAGCACTGGGACGCCCTGCGCGGGTCCCTGCGTTGAGCGCGA
>JALREE010000159.1 GCA_023256835.1 Pseudomonadales bacterium
CAGTCAGTGCAGCATCCACGCCGTGCGCCCCGCCCGCTGCCGCACCCTGCATGCCACCGACGCGGCCGGTTGCCAGCAAGCCTTCGAGGAACCGCACAATCTCGCCATCCCCCACACGCTGGTGCCGGCGCTGGTACTCACCGGCGAGGCGCATCTGAAAGGCGCGCGCCAGGCCTTCGCCGAGGCGGGCTATGACGACTCGCCGCAGGAATTGAATGCCGCGCTGGCCGCCGCGCTGGCTGACGGCCGGCCGAAGCGACGCTTCGAGAAGGGCAAGAAGGCGTTTGTGTGAGCAGTGTCGACTGAGCCTGGAGTACTCTCAGGCTGCCGGACAGTCCCGTGCCGACATTGCGACCTGAGGGAAGGCCTGCGCGAGCCGGCCATCGTGGGTGATCAGCCTGGCGTTCAGCGCCATGGCCAGGGAGACGAATTCGCAGTCGTAAGCCGTGCATCCGGATTGCGCAGCCAGAGTCAGCACCGAGGCGGAATTGACGCTGTACTCACGCCCGGCGAGGTGTCGTTCCGCCTGCGCCTGCATCAACAACGCGCTGTTCACGTCCATGGCCTGTCGGCGCACCTGCGTGCTCAGCACATTGCGAAACTCACTGCGCCAGAGCAGAGGCGCAATCCAGTGCGAGTCCCGCTGCAGCAGGGCGATCACGTCTTGCGTGTACTGCGAGGGCAGATACAGGTTGGCGATGATGTTGGTATCGACAACGATCATCGTCGCCCCTGCTGCTTCGCCAGCGTGATCTCAGCATCGGTCAGCACGGGCCCGCTGACCCGGCTGCGCAGCAGCTGCGCGGCGTCTGCCAGTTGGGCGGCGGACAGCGGGACAGGCATCAGTGCGCTCTCAAGGCAGTGGATCAACTCGCTGTTGACGCTGCGGTGGTGCAGGTGGGCGGATTGTTTCAGCATCTCGTAGAGTTCCTCGGGAATGTTCTTGATGGTCAGGGACGCCATGGGTATCACCTCGAAGGTTTGCGCGGTTGCAATTTGGTTGCATTATGGTTGCGCGCTGCCAGCGAGGTCAACAGTCCCTGACCCCAGTGTAGACGCTGACCCGCGAATCAGCCTGTTGGCCCGCCCCGAATTGATTCCCGCCTCCCGCTGGTCTAGTCTCGCGTGCCACCCAAAACCTCAAAACCATGAAAAAGGAGTTCCCCATGATCACTCGCGTTCTTTCCACTGCCGGCCTGCTCTGCGGCCTGCTGTTCTCCGGTCTTGCCCTGGCCCAGCAGCCCGCGCCCACCCCGGCGCCCGCACTGACCTATGCCCTGGCCGAACAGGCCATGACCGCCGCGTTGGCCGAAGCCCGCGCCAACAACTGGAATCTCACCATCGTGGTGGCCGACGAGTACGGCCTGCCCGTGATGATTCACCGCATGGACGGCGCCTCTGCCCGCTCCTACGAGATCGCCCTGGCCAAGGCCAAGGTGGTGCATGAGACGGGCCTGAGCTCCGGCGAATACGGCACCCGCCTCGCTGCCGGTCAGATCACGGAAGTGGAAGGCGGCGTGACCTTCGCCGGTGGGGTGCCCGTGATGCGTGGCGGCGTGCGCATCGGCGCTGTCACCTCCAGCGGTGCCCGTGGCATCGAAGACGAGCAGGTCTCCCTGAAGGGCGCCGCGGCCATCAGCAATTGATGGCTGGCTGCTGCTTGCGACTCCCCGCATGAACCCCTGGCTCATTCTCATCATCGCCGGTCTCTTCGAGATCGGCTGGGCCATGGGTCTGAAGTACACCGAGGGCTTCACGCGACTGTGGCCCTCGGTGGGCACCCTCGCGGCCATGATCATCAGCATGGGTCTGCTTGGTCTTGCCATGCGGGCGCTGCCCGTGGGCACGGCCTATGCGGTCTGGGTTGGCGTCGGCGCCGTCGGCACCGCCATCCTGGGCATCGTGCTGTTCGGTGAAGCCACCACGGTGTGGCGTCTGCTGAGCCTTGGCCTGATCGTGGCAGGGGTGATCGGGCTGAAGCTGGCGACGGGGTGAGTGCGCCCTTGTTCCGTCAGCTCCCCGCCGCCTGAACGTCCCCCTCCCACTGCAGATACCCGAATTCCCACGGCCGGAACGGGCCGAACAGGCGTCCGGTGTTCAGCTCGCCCGTGCGCCATTGCAAGGAATAAATCTGCATGCGCACGGCGCCCTCCGGCAACGGCGCTTCGAGTTCCATCCGCCTGCCCGGGAGGAGCACGGCCGCCTCGGTCCGCGCCTCGCCGACCGGCTGATTGGCGGCGTCGAGGAAGCGGATGGTGGCAGCCAGTTCGCGGTATTCGCTGTCGGTGGGGTTGCTGAACGCGCCGCGCCAGAGCGTCTGCCCGTTGACCTCCACCAGTTCGTTGCGCGTGAGCGGAATGTTCTCATCGGCGCTGTGAATGACCACCAGCGCCACGAAGGCCAGCGGCAACAAGGGCGTGGCGGCGAGCAGCGCCCAGACGGGCACGGTGAAGGTCCAGAGGCGCAGGCCGCCCTGGGTGCTGAGTGCAAAGGCCATAGAATGTCTCCTTGAGTGCGAAGAGGAATCTGTCGTGCCGACACTGTGGCGCAGTCGGCGCCTGCAAGGCATGAGCAAAGTGTGAGGAATTGGCGTGGCTGGTCGCGCGCGGCCGACCGACCACCGAGGCACCCCTGAAATGACGGTGACGCCGGGCGGCCGGGTGTGAAACCATGGCGTCGACTCGCCCACTCTTGCAGGCCGATCACTCAGTTGGAGTTTCACCATGCCAGTCTCTTCCTCGAACGCTCCGTCCCTCTGGCTGCACGGCGCTGCTGTCATCCTGCTCTGGTTCACGCTGCTCGGGCGCTACCTTTGGCGCAGGCATTGGGAGGGCATCGAAGGATGAACGAATTCGTTGCCTACTTGCTGGAGGTGTTCGAACAGGTCGGTCCGCTGCAGGCGCGGCGGATGTTCGGCGGTCACGGCCTGTTCCGCGAAGGGCTGATGTTCGGCCTGGTAGCCGACGACACTCTCTACCTGAAGGCCGATGCGCGCAATCGGCCGCATTTTGAAGCGCTCGGTCTGGAACCTTTTCATTACCACAAAGGCGACAAGCGCATGACGATCGCCTACTGGCAGGCCCCTGAGCACATTCTGGAAGACCGCGACGAGGCGGCGCAGTGGGCGCGGGCAGCGTTCGCGGCGGCGCTGCGTGCCGATGCTGCGAAGCCACTGCGATGCCGCAAGCACCAGCCGGGGTGGGGCGCATGAGTCTAATGCTGCTGGCCTTGGTGCTGCTGTGTCTGGTGCTCGTGCCGGTGTTGCTGCGCTGGGAACGGCGTCGTTTTCAGGCTCTCGGCAAAGGTGCGGCCTGGTTGTCGATACGGCTGGCGAGCGTGCCGATTGCCCTGGTAACCGCTACGCTGGTGTGGCTGCCGGCGCGCGCCTTTCCCGGCATGCAAGGGCTGGCCGCGTTCTACGTGCTGCTTCTCGTTGTGGCGCCCGTGTTCTGGGTGGGAGCGCACTGGGCGGTGGGGCGCTGGGTGCGCCCGCCACTCACGTTTGAGGAATCCGCCCGCGTGGCTGCCTTGCCCTTGGCGGCGCTGATCGGTGTCGCGTTGCTCGCGCAGTGGCTGCAGCCGGTGCTGTGGTCCTTGCTCCCAGCGGTAGGGGTGGGGTGAGCAAAGGAAGAAACAGTGCAGGTGAACTAGAATGATTCGACAAGGGGCCCTCGCAGTGTGTTGCGAGATTGCCAGTCCTGAATTCCCAATGTAACCTGAAAGGTGTCACACGGATTGTGATCAAGAGCTTCAGCCACAAGGGGCTTGAACGTTTTTTTCGCAGCGGAGCCGTTCACGGAGTGAACAGTGCGCATGCTGCGAGGCTGCAGCAGCACGTTGAACATGTGGATTACGAGGACTACCACTGTGCGCATGCATAACCCTGCTCATCCTGGCGAGATACTGCGCGAACTGGTCTTGATGCCGCTGGCGATCAGTGTGACCAACGCGGCGGAACATTTGAATGTCAGTCGAAAGACCTTGTCTAAGGTGCTCAATGGGGGCGGTGCCATCACGCCGGAGATGGCAGTTCGACTTGAGATGGCATTCGGCAGTCCCAGCGCCGAGCACTGGATGAACCTACAGAATGCCTACGACCTTTGGCAATGGCGTGCTCAGCGCCGCTTGCTGAACGTTCGCCCCCTTCGTCTGCATAGGGCTTGAAGTCGCCTCACGCCGTATTGGTCATCAGCGTCTGCGCCGCCGCGGCGTCGCCCTTCACCACATTGACGATCATGTCCGGCGTCACCGGCACGCGGTTGAACAGATGGCCGTCGAGCGCGTTGGAAATGGCGCAGACCAGCGCCGCCGCCGCACAGCCCTGAATGGGCTCTCCGACCCCTTTGGCGCCCACCGGGTTCTGCGGTTCGGCAATCTCCACCGCCGCCCACTGCAGATTCGCGGCCACATCCTTGATGCTGGGCGGCTTCGCTTGATGCAGCCACACATTGGCCGGCAGGCCGTTCTGCGGGTCGTAGGTGTGGCGTTCGAAACCGGCCAGTCCGAAACCCATGATCGCCGCGCTCTTCATCTGCGCCGCCAGGCCCTGCGGGTGCAGCACCGTGCCGCAGTCCGTCACGCCCATGTAATCCAGGATGGCGTACTTGCCCGTATCGGTGTCCAGTTCGATCATCACGAAGCCTGCTGCCAGGCCGGCGACCGTA
>JALREE010000160.1 GCA_023256835.1 Pseudomonadales bacterium
GTTCTGCCTGTCGCTTTGCATCCCTGTCTCACTGCAGGCTGAAATCGGCATTGGGTCGGACAACTTCAGCACCGGCTGCGCCACCGTTGAATTCATGGCCAAGATGGTCTCGGTCAATCTGCTGCTGCCTGCCCCTCGGGACAGCATGAGCGAGCTGGAATCGATGCAGACCATGCTGCTGGAACTCAATCGCCTGGTGTGCCAATCCGTGGTCCTCACCGGCACTACACGGCATCGTACCCGCTATGGCAATGGCAGACTGGTCTCGAGTGACCTTTACGAAGGATCCTGGCACTTCCCCAATGGGCAGGTGTTCATGGCGGGCGCCGGTCGCGATACAAGCATCCACTATCCGAACGGCCGCATTATGAGCCATCACTGGACACATGGCGGCGAACCTCTTTTCTGGCCTGGGGGCGGCATGGCCACGGCACGCCTTCGTACAAAGGATGCGACCTGGTTCTATCCAGACGGGCAAATCATCACTCATGAAGCGGGCAGACAGGGCGGTCGCTGGTTCTACCCGTTCCCGCGCCTGGACGGACGCGTGGGGCAGGAAGTGATCTCGAGCAACTGGGGCGCAGACGAGGAAAGCTTCAACTACCTGAATTTCGATGCAGCAGGACGTCCCTTCATGACGCGGGAGCGCATCCGTCGCAAGCTCACCTTGAGTGATGAGGACCTGCTGGATGTGGCTGCCGTGGTGTTGCTGGTCACCCGGCTGTATCAGGCACAGGACGAGGCCCGACAGTTCGTGCCGGCGGATGCGAACATCACTGGCGCGCCATGGTGAATCCCCTTCAGAAACTGTAGACCTGTGCCGTCTCCTGCAGCTGCTGCACCGTGATCTCCCCCTGCAGACACTGCAGGGCGTCAACCTGGCGCAGCACGAGAATGCGATCCTCGCGACGCTGGACAGTGTCGTCACCCAGTCCTTTGAGCACGAGAGTCACATGCTCTTCCGCCGGCAGCGGGCGCAGCCCCCCGGCAAAGTCGCACACCAGCCGGAAGACCTCTGACTCGAAGGCCGCCAGTTCCTGCTGCCATTGTTCCTCGCGTCTGGCACGCGCCTGCCCGGCCTGCTCCTGCAAGGTGTCGGCGCGCTCCTGTGCATGCTGCTGCAGCGTCGCCAGCGCCTCGCGCAGCGCTTCTAGGCCGTCGCGCCACTGCGCGGTCTGTTCATCCGTGAGCGGTAGCGTCTGCGCGCTGATTTGCGCTCGCAGCGTCTGCAAGGCGCTGACCTGCGCACTCAGCAGTTCCCGCTGCGCGGCGGTTTCCGCCAGTACCTCGTTGAGCGCTGATTCATCCAGCTGTGCCAGGGCATGAAGAGAACGAGCGGCATCGACAGCGCGTTGCAGCGCCGTCGCGATCTGCGCACTGACATCCACACGTTCCAGCTCATCCAGCAGCTCCCGCGCTTCACCCTGCACCAGCTCGAGACGCAGTGACATGGCCATCGTCTCGCGCAGCGTCGACAGATCAGGGCGCGGCACGGCAGCGTCGGTGCCGGTCTGGCTGGCGAACTGTGCCGACAGGCGCTCCAGCGCCGCGCCCAGCGAGAACTGGGCAAAACTGTTGCGTGTGCTGGCCAGCGGGCTCGTGACTTCCAGCACCACGCCCTGCTGCGCCAGATAGGTGCCGCGCACCGAACCGCTCAAGGGGCTGAAGAGACCCGCCCGTTCATTCAGGCCGAGCCCCTCCTGCAGCACTCCGGCATACAGGGCAACACTACCCTGCAGCGCCTCGAGATCGGCCGCGTCCTGAGCGTGCACCAGGCCGTTGGCGAGCAGCACCAGCACCCCCATGCCGCAACGAAGGGTCGCGCTCACGGCTGGCCTCCCTGCACCAGCATGGCCAGCTGTTCCACAGAACGAATGGTGGCGTAATCGCTGTCCGCCAGCTGCTGATAGCTTGCCTGCAACAATTGCAGATCCTGCTCGCGCTGGGATTCGAAATAGGCAATGACTTGTTCGAGACTGCGCGCGGTGCTGTCGCCAAGCTGTTCGATGACACCGTCGATCATCGCCTCCATCAGACGCGCATTGTCGTTGCTCTGCTGCTGCATCAGGGTCTGGGTCAAGGTCTGCAGGGCAGCCTGCTGCTGGGCGTCGAAGGCGGCCAGTCGCGCCTCGAGCTGCGCCATGTCCACCGACGGCGCGGCACCGAAGCGGATGCTCAGCCCCTGAACCCCCGTGCTGACCTGCACATTCAGGACCACGGCCAGCGCCAGCATGCAGGAGACCGCCAGCGGGGCCCACTGCCACCAGGTCCAGCGCAGACGGCGAGGGGGTTCCTGTACCGCCGGCAAGGGCACGCGCGACCAGGCCGGAACGCTCTGCGGCTGCCAGCGCAGCAGCTGCGCGTGGGTGTGACGGGCCTGCTCGAGCGCAAGCGCACAGTCGGCACACTGCTGAGTATGCTCCTGCAGCGCCTGACGCTGCTGCGCGCCAAGCGCCGTGTCGAAATAGTCTGCCACCAGCGTGGCCGTGCGTTCACATGCCATGATCCTGCTCCATCAGCGCCTTGAGTCGGCGCAGTGCGGTATAGAAACGTGTCTTCGCTGTGTTGGCCGAAATGTCCTGCAATTCGGCAATCTCCTCGAAGGTGAGTGACTGGAACACCTTCAGTTCCACCACCAGGCGCTGCTCCAGGGGCAGGGCACCCATCTGCGCCTGGATCAACGCATTGCGCTGACGCTCATCGAGCATGGCCTGCGGATCCTGTTCGGGCGCATCGTCCAGCTGCTGCCAGCGCGTCTCGACCTGATCACCCGCTTCGTCCAGCACGGAGTCCAGCGACATGCACTGGGGCCGGCGCCGCCCCATGTCGATCGCCTTGTTGTGGGCGATGCGAAACAGCCAGGTGCTGAACTGTGCGTCGCCGCGAAAGCGGTGCAGATTGCGGTATACCCCCAGAAACACCTCCTGCATGAGGTCGAGTGCATCGGTCGGATTGCCGGTCAGGCGCAGGCTGAAGTTGTAGACCTGGGTCTCGTGGCGGCGCACCAGCTGATCCCATGCCCGCGCCGAACCCTCAAGGGCGGCGCGGATCAGGGCATCGTCCTGTTCTGCAAGACTCATTCAGCATGACCCCGGGGGACACTGTGAAATGGCAGAGCCACCGGCACGGCGTCGCAGCGCCGCGGCGGTGGCCGCGAAGGAAAGCGCCCCAAGGATAATGACTTCACGAGCCTAGTCGCAACCAAGGGGCAAATAGTTTGCAGAGCAGGCTCAGGCCACGCGTCGCGCCTGACTCTCGCTGATCAGCTGGCTGGCAGCGCGCAGCAGGGCATTGAGCGAGGACGACACGATGTCGCGGCTGATGGCCACGCCGGTGTAGCGCGTGGCATCACACTTGAGCTGGATGTAGGTCACGGCTTCCGCGTCCGCCCCCTGCCCCAGCGCATGCTCGCCGTACTCCATGATCTCGAACTCCACGCCTGTGGCCTGCTTCAGGGCCTCGACGAAGGCATCCAGCACACCATCGCCCTCGCCCTTCACCTCCAGGTACTCCTCGAAGCAGCGGATGCCGGCCGCGAAGGACTCGCGCCCGTTCTCGTTGGCGCGCTGCATGCTGAAGCTGTCCAGCCGCACCGGCTGCCCTTCGCTCAGGTAATGCTTGCGGAACAGGCTCCAGATGGTGTCCGGCGAGATCTCCTGACCAGTGTCCTCGGCCCGCTTCTGCACCACGCGGGAGAACTCGATCTGCAGCCAGCGCGGCAGCTGGAAGCCGAACTTGCTGGCCAGCACATAGGCCACCCCACCCTTGCCCGACTGGCTGTTCACACGGATCACGTCCTGATAGGTACGTCCCAGGTCACGCGGGTCGATCGGCAGATAGGCGATCTCCCAGGTGCTGCCTTCCTCGTAGATATCCAGACATTTCTTGATGGCGTCCTGATGGCTGCCGGAGAACGCGGTGAACACCAGATCGCCCG
>JALREE010000272.1 GCA_023256835.1 Pseudomonadales bacterium
GAAGTCCAGAAAGGAGCGGGTGATGACCGAATTCTCGGAATCCAAGTGAATGTCGGACGTGAACAGTGTCTTTCCGGCGCTGGGCATTGTCAGTCTTTGCTGGTCGCTGCCGCCTCGGTGCCTGCGGGGGCGTTCACCACAGTGGCCGTGATGACGATCTCATCCACCGGCACATCCTGGTGACCTCCACGGGAGGTGGTGCGGCACTGCTTGATCTTGTTCACCACGTCCATCCCTGCGGTGACCTTGCCGAACACGGCATAGCCCCAGCCTTGAGGTGTCTTGTTCTTGTGGTTGAGGAAGGTGTTGTCGCTGACATTGATGAAGAACTGTGATGTCGCGGAATGCGGGTCGGACGTGCGAGCCATGGCCAGCGTGCCGATCGCATTGGGCAGGCCGTTGTCGGCTTCATTCACGATGGGCTTGCCATTGGGCTTCTGCACCAGACCGGAGGTGAAGCCGCCGCCCTGGATCATGAAATTGTCGATGACGCGATGAAATATGGTGTTGTCGTAGAAGCCGCTGCGGGCGTACTCCAGGAAATTCGCGGAGGACACCGGGGCCTTGTCGAAATCAAGCTCGATGGTGATGTCACCATAATTCGTTTTGAAGACAATCATTGCGGACAACCTTGAGTTTTAAAGAGGTTTTCGCCTCTTATGAGAAAGACATTGAGCGGCTATAATACGTGCATTGCCACTTCCGAGAAAGCAGAAACCACGACATGAATGCTTCAGACAACGCTGAAAATGCGGGCTCCGCAAGTGCGGCGGCACCGGTGACTTCGCACTTCATACGCCACATTATTGAGCAAGACCTGCAGAGCGGCAAGCATGCGGGACGCGTGCAGACACGCTTTCCTCCGGAACCCAACGGCTTTCTTCATATCGGTCACGCCAAGTCCATCTGCCTGAATTTCGGCACGGCACAGAATTACAACGGGCGCTGCAATCTGCGTTTCGATGACACCAATCCAGAGAAGGAGAGTCAGGAGTTCATCGACTCCATCAAGGCCGACATTCAATGGCTGGGCTTCACCTGGAGTGGTGACATCCGCTACGCGTCGTCGTATTTCGACGCGCTCTATGAATTCGCCCTGCAATTGATTCGCGCCGGCAAGGCCTATGTGTGCAGTCTGACACCCGAGCAGGCGCGGGAATACCGCGGCACACTCACGGCGCCTGGTCGCGAGAGTCCCTTTCGCAGCCGCAGTGTCGAGGAAAACCTCGACCTTTTCACTCGCATGCGGGCAGGGGAGTTTCCCGATGGAGCGCACAGTCTGCGTGCGAAGATCGACATGGCATCGCCGAACATCAACATGCGCGATCCTGTCATCTATCGCATTCGACACGTCGAACATCATCAGACCGGGTCCAGGTGGCCCATTTATCCGATGTACGACTATGCCCACTGCATCTCCGATGCCATCGAATGCATCACGCATTCGCTGTGCACCCTGGAATTCGAGGATCACCGCCCCCTGTACGACTGGATCCTGCAGACGCTGGACAAGGCCAGTCTGCATGCCGCGGGGGATCGCCTGACCACGCAGCAAGCCTTTGTGCTGCCACGGCAGATCGAGTTCGCTCGCCTGAACATCAATTACACGGTGATGAGCAAGCGCAAGCTGAAGGAGCTGGTCACTCAGGGCTATGTGAAGGGCTGGGATGATCCGCGCATGCCCACCCTGTCGGGTCTGCGCCGCCGCGGCTACACCCCGGCTTCCATCCGCAATTTCTGCGAGCGCGTCGGCATCAGTCGCAGCGAGAGCGTGGTGGATGTGGGGATGCTCGAGCACTGCATTCGCGAGGATCTCGACCGCAACGCGCCGCGTGCGATGTGCGTCCTGCGCCCTCTCAAGGTCACCTTGAGCAATTACCCCGAGCAGAAATCGGAGACCTTGCAGCTGCCGTGTCACCCCAAGGAGACTGCCATGGGCATGCGCGAGCTGCCCTTCGAGCGAGAGCTCTACATTGATGCCAGTGACTTCGAGGAAGTGCCGCCACCGCAATACAAGCGGCTTAGCCCGGGTGCTGAGGTACGTCTGCGCGGTGCCTACGTGATCCGTTGTGACGAGGTGCGCAAGGACATCAGCGGTCAGGTTGTCGAACTGATCTGCAGCTACGATGAGGCTACCCTTGGCGTGAATCCGCAGGGGCGCAAGGTTGCGGGTGTCATTCATTGGGTGCCGGCGCGCCACGCACTGGATGTGGAGGTGCGAATTTACGATCGCCTGTTCAACAAGGAAAACCCGGACGAAAAGAGCATCGGCGACTACAAGCAGTGCCTGAATCCGGACTCCCTGCAGATATTGTCGAGTTGCAAGGCCGAGCCCAGCCTGCGCAGCGCAATGCCAGAGGCGAGTTTCCAGTTCGAACGCGAAGGGTATTTCTGCGTGGATCGACATGAGTCGTCGCCGGAGCGTCTGGTGTTCAATCGCACCGTCACGCTGCGGGATTCCTGGGCCAAGATTTCCAGTTGAGTGAATAAATTGCTGCAGATCTACAACACGTTGACCAGAACCAAGGAAGACTTCGTGCCGCTCGAAAGTGGCAAGGTGAAGATGTACGTCTGCGGCGTCACCACCTACGATTACTGCCATGTCGGCCACGCTCGCATGTTCGTCGCCTTTGACGTGGTGGTGCGTTATCTGCGCCATCGTGGCTATCAGGTGACGTACATTCGCAATATCACCGATATCGACGACAAGATCCTGCGCCGCGCCAGGGAGAACGACGAGCTGTTCTCCGATCTCACGGAGCGCTTCATCGCCGCCATGCGCGAGGACGAAGAGGCGCTGTTCGTATTGCGCCCCGACAAGGAGCCGCGTGCGACCGCGCATATTGAACAGATCATTGCCTTGATCCAGCGTCTGATCGAGAGTGAGCATGCGTATCGCGCTGCCAATGGCGATGTGTATTACGCGGTGAAGCAGTTTGCGCCTTACGGTCGCCTGTCCAACAAGAATCCCGAGGAATTGCTCGCAGGAGCCCGCATCGAGATCGGTGAACTCAAGCGAGACCCGCGCGACTTCGCCCTGTGGAAGGCAGCCGGTGACGACGAAGTGGGTTGGGACTCGCCCTGGGGCTACGGGCGGCCGGGCTGGCACATCGAATGCTCTGCCATGTCCACCTGCTGCCTGGGAGATTCCTTCGACATTCACGGTGGAGGCTCGGATCTGATGTTTCCCCATCATGAGAACGAGATTGCCCAGTCCGAGGCGGCCACCGGCAAGCAGTTTGCAAAGGTGTGGATGCACAACGGCGCGGTGCGGGTCGACAACGAGAAGATGTCGAAGTCGCTGAACAATTTCTTCACGGTGCGCGATGTGCTGCAGCAGCACAAGCCTGAAGTGCTGCGTTATCTGTTGATCTCAAGTCAGTACCGCAGCCCGATCAACTATTCCGAGCAGAGTCTGCAGCAGGCGACTGCGGCGCTGGAGCGTTTCTATACCGCGCTTCGCGGTCTTGATGTGCGCAAGGCGCGCGAATTGGTGAACAGCAGTTACGAGAAGGCGTTCTGCCAGGCCATGGATGACGACTTCAATACGCCCGTCGCACTCGGTGTGATGTTCGATCTGGCACGTGACATCAATCGTCATCGCGAAGCAGAGCCCGAGAAAGCATTGCAGCTTGCCGGAGTGCTGGTCAGACTCGGTCGCGTGCTGGGAATTCTGCAGGATTCCCCCGATGCCTTCCTGCAGAGTCAGGGCAGTGACAGCGTCGATGCGGCATTGATCGATGCCCTGATCGCGCAGCGCAGGCAGGCTCGCGCAGACAGGAACTGGGCGCTTGCCGACGAGATACGCGACAAGCTTGCTGCGATGAAAGTGGTGGTGGAGGACGGTGCAGAGGGAAGTCACTGGCGCATCGAACGCTGACGAATCGCGCTGCGCGAAGAGTCTGTGCTGCGCAGAATCAGGCAGTTTTTCCTGTGCTGGGAGATTGACTGCCTAGGAGGCCCTGAGTATCATGCCGACCCTGCAAACGCTGCAGGACATCGGGGTATAGCGCAGTCTGGTAGCGCGCCTGCTTTGGGAGCAGGATGTCGGGAGTTCAAATCTCTCTACCCCGACCACTCCTTGCAGACAAGATATACGCATTGCGCCCACACGCAATGTCGCAAAAGAGTTCATTGGTGATCGTAGCTCAGTTGGTAGAGCCCCGGACTGTGACTCCGGTTGTCGTGGGTTCGAGCCCCATCGGTCACCCCATATTCCCTGTCCACTGACGCACACGTTCAGTGCCTGGTCCTCTTCACGGGGGTATAGCTCAGCTGGATAGAGCAACGGCCTTCTAAGCCGTGGGTCTCAGGTTCGAATCCTGATACTCCCGCCACCTTCGCCATACCCGTCGAATTTCCTCTTGCCTCTTCTTCATATCTCGTTTCGACGTGCCGCCTGGATGATGTGATCCGCCGCGCGGAATGCCAGCGCCATGATCGTCATCGTTGGCTGGCCGCGGCCCGAGGTCACCATGCTGCTGCCATCCACCATGAACAGGTTGGGCACATCGTGAGCGCGATTGAAGCGATCCACCACGGATGTCGCAGGATCGTTGCCCATTCTGCAGGTGCCCAGCAGATGCACGCCGCCTGTCTGTCCGTTCCTCGCGTAGGCCCCCACTTTCTTGATGGCGCCAGCGGCATCCAGCAGTTCCATCGAGACGTCATGGAAGAATTTC
Source organism: Pseudomonadales bacterium (assembly GCA_023256835.1). GTDB lineage: Bacteria > Pseudomonadota > Gammaproteobacteria > Pseudomonadales > Pseudohongiellaceae > UBA5078. The sequence goes on from JALREE010000272.1 coordinate 4,683, forward strand.
ATCGTCGCGATGTCGTCCGAGTGATTCATGAAGGTCGTGCGCAGTGCCGGTCGTCCCCATTTGTCCTTCACCTCGGGATCCAGGGTGATGTTGTTGCTTGACAGGGGCAGGGTGGTGCAATGGCCGTTGAAGGATGCTGTATGCGTGAACTCCTCCGCGAGTCCACGCTTGAAGTCGCTGCCCCAGCTGGCTCCGGAGAAGATGCCGCCCCGCATGGCGGCTGCCATGGGCAGCCCCCTGGTAAGCGAGCGCGAGTCGATGCCCCCGCCGCCATAGAAGCCGTGCTTCGGGTCGATGCTGTAGAAATCGTGGATGACGCGCGTGGTGGCAATGCTCTTGTGTCCGTTGATCGCTTCCGGAAACAGCCCGGCCGCATTGGAGGAGCCGTTGAACATCAGATTGCGACCCACCATGCCGCTGGAGTTCGCCAGGCCGTCAGGATGCTGATCGGACGCGGAAAGAAACAACAGGCGAGGAGTTTCGGCGCCGTTGGCACACAGCACGACAGCCTTTGCACGCTGGGCCTGTTCCGTGCCGTCCTCCTCCCAGTAGACGACTTCATTCACACGGCCGTCGTTCGCGGTGTTGATGCGCGAGACAGTGCAACCCGTTCTCAGCTCGCAGTTGCCAGTGGCAAGCGCCTGCGGAATCATCGTGACGGCCGTGGACGACTTGGCCGCCACCTCGCAGCCGAAGCCATTGCAGAAACCACAATGAATGCAGGCAGGGCGTCCATTGAAGGGTTGCGAGAGTATGGCGACGGGAGCGGGAAAGGCGGTGTACCCCAGCGCGCGTGCCGCACGCTCCAGCAGCACGCCGGCGGACTTCACCGGCATGGGCGGGCAAGGATAGTCCCGCGAGCGGGGAGGGTCCCAGGGTCCGGTCGTGCCTGACACACCGATCTCCCAGTCAACGCGAGTGTAGTAGGGCTCCAACTCGTCATAGCTGATCGGCCAGTCCGTGAAATTGGTGCCAGCGATGGTGCCCCGCACGCTTGCCTCATTGAAGTCGATGGGGTGCAGACGCCAGAAATTGCCGGAGAAATGCACGCTGCTGCCACCGACATTGTGGGCGTATCCCAGAGGGGCCCCGTCCACCACTTCAGCCTTCTCGCTTTCAAGACGCCGAAAGGTCTGCGGATGTCCCTTGCGACTGCCCCAGACCAGTTCTTCATTCTGAGTGTAGGACCATTCATCGTGACGAAAGTCGCCCGGTTGCAGATACGGTCCCTGTTCCAGAACGACCACCGAGAAACCAGCGGTGGCGAGTTCGCGCGTTACAATACCACCGGCAGCCCCGGAGCCCACCACCACGAAGTCCACTTGCTCACGTGTTGCAAAACTTGCCTGAGCCATGTTCATTCTCCTCGTGCCATGTAGTCCGCGTCATAGAAACCGAAGGGGGGTTCCCACACGTGTCGATGTTCAAAACCGATCAGTTTCCAACCCGCGTAGTCGCGATTGCCGCCATACTCCGGCAGGGAGAACATCCCGGCGATGGTGAGGTAGCGCATCGTGGCGAAGAACGGTGTGTCTTCGATGCCTTGCAGGATCGCATCCTGCTGTTGTGGATCAAGTTCGCTGAACTTGCGTTCAGTGAGTGTCGCGCGCACGGTATTCTGCAGAGACGCCAGACCATCGCGCAACGGGCCAAGCACTTCCGGGCGACTGGTGCCCATAACATTGTCGATGAAGTGGATCACGCCGGCTTCATTGGCGCCTGGTGTCTCGTCGCTTGGAATGATTCGCGCTGCGATGGCCGCCAGTTCCACCGCTTCCTCGGTGTTCAAGGTGGTGAAGCTGTTGCCTTGCAGCGTTGCTTCACTGGCGTTGGCCACGCTTTGCAGGATTGCAGGAAGGCTCAGCACGATCATGGAATTGCGTATGGCCAGCAGTGAATGGCGTAGAAATGCTCTGCGGGAGAATTCGATTTCCTTCATGACAGCGGACTCCGGAACGATGACAGGCAGTCAGGATCAGGTCGTCAACCTGATGCTTCACGACTGAGTCTATGCAAGGAAAAATTCGCTGTAAAACCAAATGTTGCGACTTTTGCAATTATTCTGATAAAAGAACGAAAAGTATGAAACCGTGATTTCAAGTGGTGCATCGCGCCTTTTTCAAGTGCAAGAATCCGCACTGAATTGCAGCATCGGTGCGTCACAGCGGTGCGCCAGTGAGAGGTGAGAACGGGTCCTGCAGCTTGTGCAAATCTCTGGCATTGCCGACACGCAGTGCGGCAATGCCAGGCCAAGGGGGCAATCAGAGAGAGGAGACGAAGGCAGCGAGGTTGTTGATGTCAGCGTCGCTGAGCGGTGTGGCCACTGTCCACATCATGGCACTTTGCTCGCCGCGGGTTTCGCGATTCTTGTAGGCGGTCAGTGCGGTGGTGATGAAAGCTGAATCGCGACCCTGCAGTTGCGGGCCCACACCGCCTTCTCCGGCAGCGCCATGGCAGGCCGCACAGGCGGCGAAGGCTGCCTTGCCCAGTTCAGCCGGATTCATTGCGGCAGCGGCTTCAGCTTGAGCGCGTGCCTGTTCCACCACGGTTCCGTTGGCGGCGACATACTCCTCATAGCATTCCCCGATGCACAGATTGGTATCGGGACGATCGTGGACATCAAGACTGGAAGTTGCCATGGCGACCACAATGATGGTAACCGCCAGAAAAATGGCGGGATAAAGCAATTTGTTCATACTGACTCCTTTGATAGTAGACGGTGTGTCTACGCGGGCGCGAGTTTAACAGATTGCGTCGCGCTGAAAACGTCGAGTCAATGAGTTTCAGCCTGCCTGGGACTTGTAGCGCTGTATGTGAGGCGCCAGGATCTCAAGAGCGCTTTGATGGCAGGGGGGCAATTGTGCATCGCTCTGACGCAAGGCGGTGGTCCGCTCGCCCCATTGCACAAGCCCGGCACCCCAGGTCAGGCCAGCACCGAAGCTTGCCATCAGGATGTAGTCGCCTGGCTGTATGCGCTGCTCCTCCAGCGCTTCGGTCAAGGCGACAGGGATGGTGCCAGCGGAGGTGTTGCCGTACTTGTGCACATTGCACATCACCTTTTCTTCCGGAATCTCCAATCGTTTGGCCAGGGCATCGAGGATTCGTCGATTTGCCTGGTGCGGCACCATCACGTGGATATCCTCGATGCTCAGGCCAGTCTGTTGCAGGACGTCCTCGCAGGCAAAGGCCATTCCCTTGATGGCTCTCTTGAAGACTTCCTGGCCCTCGAAGTTCCAGCCCAGATACAGGAAATCTTCTGAGAGCCGACTGTAGGCGCTGCCCAGGTTGGTGATCTGGATGGCGCTGGTCGTGTCCATGTCACAGCCGATGCGGGCAGCCAGCAAGCCTGTGCGCTGCGTGTCCGCTTCCAGCACCACGGCACCGCAGGCATCGCCGAACAGCACGGCCACGTCGCGTCGCGCCCAGTTCATGTAATGACTGATGAACTCCCCACCGATCACCAGGACCTTGCGGTGGGCGCCTGTGCGAATGAGATTGGTGCCGATGTGCAGGCCGTAAAGAAAGCCCGTGCAGGCCGAGTTGATGTCGATGGCGGCCGCATTGCGGGCTCCGATGGCGTTCTGCACGATGGAAGCGGTGTTGGGGCACAGGGAGTCCACGGTCAGGCTGCCCAGCAGGATGAGATCCAGTTCCTCAGGTGCCAGGTCGGCTGCCGCAAGCGCATGCCGTGCGGCCACGATGGCCATGTCAGAGAAATTGCAGTGACAGATGCGACGCTCCGCAATGCCGGTGCGCGACGTGATCCATTCATCCGACGTGTCCATGAAGGTGGCGAGGTCGGCATTGCTGAGCACGGCGGGCGGCAGGCATTTGCCCCAGCCAGTGATTCGGGCGTAGTACATCGCGAGGTCTCTGCATTCTTGTTGTGGGTGTGCACTGCAGAATACTGCATCCAGCGTAGCGGACGGTAGTCGCCGTCACTGACCTGTCATCTGCTCCCACTATGGTGTGTGGACCATCCATTGAGTTCCTGGCCGGCAAGGAGCAGTCATGTCGCATTTTCCCGTTCTTCCTGATCGTCGACGTTTTCTGGCCGCGGCCAGCCTGACACTGGGTGCTCTTGCCTTGCGCGGCTTTCCGGTGCAGGCAGCGGCCGACGTCCATTTCACACACGGTGTTGCCAGTGGTGATCCGCTCGCTGATCGCGTGATTCTCTGGACGCGGGTGTTGCCCGGCGACGGGCGAGCGATGCCGCTGGAGGTGCAGTGGGAGGTCGCCGTGGACGAGCAGTTCGCGCAGATAGTGGCAAGTGGCACCACCAACACCTCGGCGGCGCAGGACTATACGGTGAAAGTGGATGCGGGCGGACTGCAACCTGGCAGCTCCTACTTCTACAGGTTCAGTGCCCAGGGAGCATACAGCGCGGTGGGCAGGACGAAAACCCTGGCTGCGCTCGGCGCGCAGCAAGTGCGTCTCGCCGTGGTGTCCTGCTCCAACTATCCCCAGGGCTTCTTCCATGTGTACGCCGAGATCGCGCGCGCGGAACTGGACGCGGTCCTGCACTTGGGCGACTACATCTATGAATATGCCGATGGCGGCTATGCCAACCCGGTGATGCTGGAACAAGGCAGGCACGTCGATCCAGTGCACGAGATCGTGAGTCTTGAGGACTATCGCACGCGCTACGGTCTGTATCGATCCGACCCCGATCTGCAGGCAGTGCATCAGGCTCACCCCTTCATCTGTGTCTGGGACGACCACGAGATCACCAACAACACGTGGAAGGAAGGTGCCGAGAATCACAATCCAGGAGAAGGCGAGTTCGCCTCTCGTCGTCTGGCGGCCATCCAGGCGTTTCACGAGTGGCTGCCGATTCGCGAGCAGGCCAGTCTGGAAGAGGGCATCATCTATCGCTCCTTCGACTTCGGCGATCTGGTCTCGTTGATCATGCTGGACACGCGACTGGTCGGGCGTGACGAACAGCTCTCACATGACATGAACATCGACACCTTGCGCAGCCGACTGGCTTCGCAGGCACGCAGCATCATGGGCGGGGTTCAGGAACAGTGGCTGGAGCAGGAACTGGCGCGCTCAGCGTCGGCGGGCATTCCTTGGCAGCTGGTGGGGCAGCAGTTGCTCATGGGCAAGTTGAATGTCCCTCAGTTCGCGGATGAAGACTTCGATCCGGCGCAGCGCGATGCCGTGCTCAATGGTCGCTATGGCATGCTGCGCACACGCGGACAGCAAGGCCTGCCTTACAATCTGGATGCCTGGGACGGCTACCCAGCCAATCGCCGGCGGGCGCTGGATGCCTTCGCTGCACGAGCGAGCAATGTCGTCGTGCTCGCTGGTGACACGCACAGTTCCTGGGCCTTCAATCTGGCCAATGATGCGGGGGAGCCTGTGGCGGTCGAGATCGGCACTCCCAGCGTCACCTCCCCGGGCTTCGAGAATTTCCTGCCCTTGCCGGAGGCGCAGGTCGTGGAGGCGACCATGCAGGCCAGTCCCGAACTCGTCTACATGAAGCCGCTCGGGCGCGGCTGGGTGGCGCTGGACGTGACGCGAGAACGGATGAGTGCCTCCTGGCACTTCGTTTCCAGTGTGACGCAGGCGGACTACGAGGTTCTCGCCGGCGCTCGGCTGGCGGTGATGGCCGGCGAGCATGTCCTGCGCGCCTGAATCAACCCGGATGCATCGGCAGCAAAGCCACGGACTCCAGCGGGCAGGCGATGATGTCGTCCTGACCGCTGTTGCGCCAGGCGCTGAACGGGATGATGTGGTACTCGCCGCTGTGGCGTGAACGGGCATCGCGACGGCGGGCCTTGGAGCCGTCCTGCTTGCGCTTGTCGAAAGTGAACAGTCGGTAATCGGGGGGCAGGTGGCTCATGAATTCCTCCAGACTGGCGAAGGACAGCGGCTTGCCATAGGTGACTTCACAGACCAGCAATGGCCGTGTCGACAGCAGCGTTTCGCGCAGCCCCTCCAGCGCCAGCCTTTCGAAGCCTTCCACGTCCATCTTGAGGATGTCGATGCGGTCGATGCCCTCACGGGCCAGATAATCGTCGCCCTTCACCAGTTCCAGTTCGCCGATGGGAACATTGCCCTTGCTGGTGGTGCTGGCATCAAAGGAGCCGATACCTTCATTGGAGCCAGTCGGTGCAAAAAAGGGCAGGCGGGCGTTCTCGTTGCTCAGTCCCAACGCATGAACACGGATGTTCTCCAGACTGTTGTGAGCGATCTGCAGCAGCAGACGGTCACGCACCTTGGCGAATGGCTCGAAGGAATGCACCTGAGCGGCAAGTCGGGACATGAACAGGGAATGCTGTCCGATGTTCGCTCCCACGTCGACGAACACGCTCTGCGGCTTGCCCAGCGCGGTCAGCGCATCACGCAGGAAAAACAGCAGCGGCTTCTCGAAGGCGCCGTAGAAATGGATCTGGAAGTCGATGTTGTTGTTCAGATTGCCCTGATAGTGCAGGCCAAAGAAGTCCTGACTGAACGGGTGGTCCGGTGCCATTCGGCGCTTGGCAAGGCGCTTGTAGACAACCCGGGCCAGCGCGGTGGGCAGGTGTCCGGTATTCCAGAGGAACAGGCAGAGCTTGTCGGTCAGGCGCACATGGATTTCCTGTCAGTGACTGCGAGGCTGGGGGCAACAGGCGCGAATTCTACCCGCCGCAGGGAGTCCGTGGGAATCCCGCGACCGCGCTCATGGCGGGGGCGGGCCGGGCAGGGCGACAGGTGGCTGCACTGCGGGAGCCGCATGGCGCTGCAGCGCGCGCAGATCCCGCAGGATCTGGGTGTTGAGCTGGATCAGGTCCAGCAGGCGCTTTTCCTCGCACTCGCAGAACTGAGCAAACGCGGCATTGCGTGACTGCCGCTGTTCCTGCTCGATCTTATTCAGAAGAAATTCATAGCTGTCCAGTCGGCTGCCGTAGGCAGCTATCAGTTCAGTGAGAGTCATGGCGGCCCTCACTGCCTGGCCGCGGCTTGCGTGGCTGCAGTTGCGTCGAATCGATCTCGGGATAGTGGCGCTCCACCTGTGCGATCAATGAGGCAATGAGGCTGCGCATGCTCGCGGGTGACAAGGTCCGTGAACGCACCAGTTGCACCATGTTCTGTTGCAGCTTGACGATGGCCGTGCGACTGGGCCGGAGGGGGCTTGCTCCTGTTGGCACCGCAGGCTCCGGCGCGGGAACTGCACTGGCAGGACTCAAGGCGCTCACCGGCACAGCCAGGTCGGGCCTGTCACCGGGTGGGCGCCGGGGCAGCCACTTGCGCCAGAACAGACTGAAGGAGCGTCGCGCGGGCTTGAGTCGATAGATGGCCTCAAGGCTGTCCGTCAGTGCGTGAAAGCGATAGCTGGCCTGACAGCTGGGAAACCCGACAGTCACAGGAATCTGTCGTTGCACGGATTGGCGGACGAAGTCATCGCGGGGGATGTAGCCGAGGTAGCTCAACTCGGTCTGCAGATAGCGCAAGGCCGCGCCGTTGAGTCGCTTGAAGATGTCAACGCTGCCTGGATAGCTGTCCACCATGTTGGTCAGCACGTGAATGGGGGGTCTTGCACCCGCGCCGCTGCAGCACCTTGACCAGCGCGAACGCGTCCGTGAGCGAGGTGGGCTCCGGAGTGACCACCAGCACGCAGTGATCCGCGGCTTCGAGAAATGTGGTGACGTTCTCGCTGATGCCGGCGGCGGTGTCGATGATCTGGTAGTCGAACTGCTGTTCCAGCACGTGCAGAGCCTGCAGCAGCAGCGTCTGCTGCTTGAAGTCGAGACTGGCGAACTGGGCGATGCCGGAAGCGGCCGGCACGATGGTGATGCCTCCAGGGCCCTGGACGAGTATCTCCTCGATGCGGCGGCTGCCATCGAGTACTTGTTCCAGGGTGTGCCTGGGGGCGATGTTCAGCAGGATGTTCACATTGGCCAGGCTGGTGTCCGCGTCGAAGACACAGACCCGCTTGCCGCGCGAGGCGAGGGCTATGGCTAGGTTCACGCTGATGCTGGTCTTGCCCACACCGCCTTTGCCGCTGCTGACTGCGATGACGCGACTTGGCTCTCTCTCGGTGTCTGTTGCTGCTGACATGGGGAATCCTGCGCTTCGGGTATACTGCCGAGGATAGCAGATGCACAGGGGAAAGAAGCATGATCGGTGTGATTGGCGGAACCGGGCTGACAGAACCGGTATTCCTGCAGAACGTGAGAATTCTCTCGATGTCGACCCCCTGGGCGCAGACGCCCGTGGAAGTCACGACAGGCACGGTGGGAAGTCACCCGGTCGCCTTCATTGCGCGGCATGGTCGCGGCCACAAGGTCCCGCCTCATCGAGTCAATTACCGTGCGAATCTATGGGCCCTGCGGCAGGCGGGCGTGAGTGAGGTGATCGGAGTCAATGCCGTGGGTGGCATCCATGCGCGGACGGCACCCGGCGCTCTGGCCGTGCCGAACCAGATCATCGACTACAGCTGGGGGCGCGAGCATACCTTCTTTGCCGACGGGCTCGACGCTGTCACGCACGTCGATTTCACGCATCCTTATGACGAGGGCTTGCGCCAGTTGCTGCTGCGCAGCGCTGGTGACGTCGAGGTGTGGGATGGCGGTGTCTATGCCTGCACTCAGGGGCCCCGGCTCGAGTCGGCCGCCGAGGTTCGCCGATTGCAGCGCGACGGCTGCGACATGATCGGCATGACCGGCATGCCCGAGGCGGCGCTGGCACGCGAGCTCGATCTGCCCTACGCGTGTCTGGCGCTGTCAGTGAACTGGGCGGCCGGCCTCACGGACGAAGTGATCTCCATGGAAGCCATAGGTCGCGTGTTGCAGTCCGGGATGGCGACTGCGCTGAGCGTTCTCGAACGTGCGATCGTGCGTCACGGTGCGACCGGCTGAGTGACTGCTTGCCCGGACTCCTGCACAGGGATCTCGGGCTCCGGAGGGGGAGGCACTTGCCAGGGCGTGACCTGGACCAGCATGCCCATGGCGGGATGATCCAGATAGTGGAACTGCTCGAGACGCATCTCGCGACTCTGGCGGAATTCAATGATGCGATTGATCTGGTAGATTTCGGTGGGTGTCCCGGACTGGTTCTGCCTCTGCGCAAGCACGGCCGGCAGCACTGGCAGGGACCAGGCTGAAGAGACTGCCGGACCGGCGCTGAACTGAGTCAGCCACAGACTCGCTTCCAGCACCAGACGATCTCGCGTGTTTCCGGCATGCACCAGCACGCTCCCCTCCACTTCCGCTCGCTCAGCGAACTCGCGCCCGCCCTGCAGGCCGATGGCCGGTGTCGCACTGCGTCGACGCAAGGGCTGCCGCCAGGCGTTGTGATAGACGATGCGGTGGGCGCTGGATTGTGACAGCGTGCGATTGGTGGTGACGAAGTCATGGGCTGCAGGCGGCAGCGCGAAGAAGCCTTCACGATCAAGGTCGGGCAGGGTGACACTTTCTGCCGGCGCATACGGGCGCGGCCCGATCTCGCGCACGGCTGCAGGCTCGGGGCTCGCTGCGGGGGCGGGAGAGGCGCTTGCGGCGACAGGCTCCTGCGGCGCGATGCTGCCAGTCAATGCACTCCAGTCGGACAGCTGCAGGACATCCGCGAGCTGTTGCAGGGCAATCAGATTGTCTGGAAAGCCGATGGCCAGTTTCTCGGGCGACCAGACTTCAGCCTCCAGGTTGGCATTCTCGTAAGTGAAGAGGGTCATTTCGACCTGCACCCAGGGTTCCTGGGCCGGGGCCGGCTGGGCCTGGCCGAAGACAGGCAGCATGATGATCAGGGCAAGCAGGCTGGCCATGCGGCCTGCAGTCTTGTTCGGGGAAATGCGTCGACTCATGTTGATGCCTTGCAATGGCGGATGCTCTGCGCGTCGTGCGTGGGCTTGCCTGCGCGCAGGATAAGGGATTCCTGCCCGCAGTCCAATCGGCCTCAGCGCGTCAGTTTCAGCAGGCCCAGCACCTGCTGCACGAAATCGATGCGCTGGTCCGCCCCCTGGGCGTTGTGGGTGAATTGCAGCTGAGCCGGCCCCGTGAGCTTGTAGACCTTGGGCTGTTGCTGCACAAGACTGACAAGTGAGCGCGGGTCCACCGCCGTGTTCTGCGCGAAATGCAGTTTGCCCGTGACAGCGCTCGCCTCGATCTTGCTGATGCCCATCTGCTGCGCGCGCAGCCGCAGGGCCGTGATGCGGAACAGGCGCTTGGTGGGCTCCGGCAGCAGACCGAAGCGGTCGATCATCTCGACCTGCAGTTCCTTGAGTTCCTCGTCGTCCCTGGCGCCGGCAATGCGCTTGTACATGATCAGCCGGGTGTGCACATCCGGCAGATACTCCTCGCTGATCAGGGCAGGCACACGCAGATTGACCTCGCTGACGTGTTGCAGGGAGCCCTCGATGCTGGGCGTGCGACCTTCGCGGATGGCCTTCACCGCTTCCTCCAGCATTTCCGTGTAGAGGCTGAAACCAATCTTCTGGATGTGACCTGTCTGCTCATCGCCCAGGAACTCGCCTGCGCCGCGAATCTCCAGGTCGTGGCTTGCCAGCGTGAAGCCTGCGCCCAGGGTGCTGGCCGCGCTGATGGCTTCGATGCGCTTGAGCGCATCGGGTGTCATGTTGTTCTTGCTGGGCGTCAGCAGATACGCATAGGCCTGGTGATGTGAACGTCCCACCCGGCCGCGCAATTGATGCAGCTGGGCCAGCCCGAGTTTGTCCGCCCGGTCGATGATGATGGTGTTGGCGCTGGGTATGTCGATTCCCGTCTCGATGATGGTGGAGCACACCAGGATGTTGTAAC
>JALREE010000205.1 GCA_023256835.1 Pseudomonadales bacterium
TGGTGCCCAGGGCCAGCGCCACCTTGGGTGTCAGGCCGTGGGCCTGGTAGACCTGTTCCAGGGTGCTGCGGGTGCCGGAGCCCTCTTCGCGCAGAAACAGTTCCGCCTCGGCCAGCTCGGCCGCGCTCAGGCGGGAGCGGCTGGCCAGTGGATGGTGCGGGCTGCTCACCGGCAGCAGGGCATCGCTGCCCAGCAGTTGGTAGTTAAAAGCCTCGCGGGTGAAGGGGCCTTCGATGAACGCCAGGGTGCAATCGCCACCGTCTAGTGCGCGCAGGCTGCTGGCGGTGTTGCCGATCTGCAGGCTGATGCTCAGGCCGGGATGCTGTTGCTGGAAGTCGGCAATCAGGCTGGGCAGCAGGTAGCTGCCCATGGTGGCGCTGGCGCACAGGCGCAGTTCGCCGGCGCCGAGGCTGGCGAATTCGGCCAGATCACGTTCGGCTTCCTGTTCCAGGGCGAAGATGTGCTCGGCATAGGGCAGCAGGCGCTGGCCGGCTTCGGTGAGGCTGACGCCGCGAGTCTGGCGGTCGAACAGGGGCAACTGCAGGCGACTTTCCAGTTCGCGGATCTCGCGGGTCACGGCTGGCTGGCTGATGAACAGGCGCGCCGCGCCGCCGCTGATGCTGCCGGTCTGGGCGATGGCGAGGAAGACCTTGAGGTGGTGCAGATTCATAAATGAAAGGTATGCCTTGTATCTTTTATATGTATTTTACCTATAGCACGCCGATCCCTAGCCTGACAGTCATCGTCCTGATCCGGACACCGCTTTCGCTGGAGACTGTCATGCCGCGACCCTTTACCCGTCTGCACGAACCCTGGGCTTTCGTGCGCCACTTCACCCCCAACTGGTTCGCCATGACCATGGGCACCGGCGTGATGGCGCTGGTGCTGGCGGCGCTGCCCTGGGATTTCCCGGCGCGGCTGTTGCTCGCCGAGGCCGTATGGGTGCTGGCGCTGTTGCTGTTTGGCCTGTTCACCCTGTTGTTCGTGACGCGCCTGTTGCTGTTTCGCGACACCGTGCGGCCGATGCTGGAGCATCCGGTGCAGTCGATGTTCCTCGGCGCCATCCCCATGGGGCTGGTGCCGATCATCAACGGTTTGCCGCTGTTCCTCGGCGAGGCGGCCGTGCCCCTGGCGCATGCCCTGTGGTGGCTGGATGTGGTGCTGGCGCTGGGCGTGGCTTTCGGCGTGCCGTACCTGATGTTCACCCGGCAGCAGCATGCGCTGGAACGCCTGACTGGGGTCTGGCTGCTGCCGATCGTGGCGCCGGGTGTCGCGGCCGGTGCGGCCGGCCTGTTGGCGCCGCATTTGCCGGTCGCCGCGGCACAGCGGGTAGTGATTGTCGGCTATGTGCTGTGGGGCCTGTCGCTGAGCCTGGCCGTTGGCCTGATCACGTTGGTGCTGCTGCGCCTGGCGCTACACAAGCTGCCGGACACCGATTTCGCTGCCACCTCTTGGCTGCCGCTGGGGCCGCTGGCGACCGGCTGCCTCGGCCTGCTGACCCTGGGTCAGGCGGCGCCGCAGGCCTGGCAGGGCACTGCGCTGGCGGGCATGGCTGAGCTGGCTCAGCAACTGGGGCTGGTGGGCGGGCTGGCGCTGTGGGGCGCGGGGTTGTGGTGGCTGGTGGCTGCCAGCCTGTTTACCCACCACTACATCCGCCGCGAGCTGCCGTTCAACCTGGGTTGGTGGGGTTTCACCTTCCCGCTGGGGGTGTTCACCCTGGCCACGCTGGCACTGTACCGCCAGTTCGGGGTGGAGTTTTTCGGGCTGTTTGGTGTTGTGCTGGCGGTGAAACTGGCGCTGATCTGGCAACTGGTGCTGCGCCGGACCCTGCAGGGACTGTGGCATGGCGAGCTGTTTCGTGCGCCCTGTCTGGCCACCCAGGCCTGCCGCTGAGCGCTGTCGCTGACGCGTGGCGGGGTTAATCTGCCGCCCCGCGACCATCTGTCATTGCCCCTGAGGGCCCGGCTGGGCGAAAATGGCCGCCTTTTTTCGACCCTTGCTGCCCAGCCAGCCTCTCAGGAGATCAGCGATGCCCAGCCGTCGTGACCGTGCCAATGCCATCGCCGGGAGCCTGCAGACCGCCTTCGGGCTTGATACGCGCATCACCGCCGCCGGCCTGGCCCTGCTGGTGGGCTTCATCATCTTCGGCGGTCTCACCCGCATCGCCAATTTCGCCTCGGCCGCCGTGCCCTTCATGGCCATCGCCTACATCGGGGTGGCACTGTTCATCATCCTGATCAATATCGACCGCGTGCCTGCCATGTTGTGGCTGATCCTGAGCAGTGCGCTGGGCTTCGACTCCGCGTTCGGCGCCATCCTGGGCCTGGCCATCATGTGGGGCGTGCGACGCGGCGTTTACTCCAACGAGGCGGGGCAGGGCACGGCGCCCCACGCGTCCTCGGCCGCCTCGGTCAGCCATCCTGCCAAGCAGGGCCTGGTGCAGGCCTTCTCCGTTTACGTGGACACGCTCTTCATCTGCTCGGCCACGGGCTTCATGTTGCTGATCCTGGGGCTCTACAACGTCGAAGGGCCCGACGGCAGCGCGCTCTACACCGGCGTGGCGGGCGTGGGTGCCGGCGCGGGCTATGTGCAGCAGGCCATGGAGACGCTGATGCCGGGCTTCGGCAACATCTTCGTGGCGCTGGCCTTGTTCTTCTTCGCCTTCACCACGGTGCTGGCCTATTACTACATTGCCGAAACCAATGTCAGTTACATCAATCGCTATGTGGCGCGCCCGTGGCTGAGTCTGTTGCTGAAGTTCGCGGTGATCGGCGCCGTGGTGTACGGCACCCTGCGCACGGCCGAGCTGGCCTGGGGCCTGGGCGACATCGGCGTGGGCCTGATGGCCTGGCTCAACATCGCCGCCATCCTGCTGCTGCGCAAGCCGGCCTTCGCCTGTCTGGCGGATTACGAAGCGCAGAAGGCGCTGGGCGTGGACCCGGTGTTCAACCCGCACGCGCTGGGCATCAAGGATGCGGAGTATTGGGAGCGCAGGCTGGAGGCGCGGGAGAGTCTGGAGTAGGTGATGGGCCTGCCGCGCTAGTCCGGGTACTACGCCGATCTGATCGAAGAAGCCGCTGCACTGCGGGAAAGTCTTACCATGAACTACGGTTTTGTCGATGGCAACAAGCGCATCGGCTTTGCCGGCACCTACGTGTTCCTGCGCATCAATGGGCTCTTGATCACTTCCGGCGCGACAGAAACTCTGGCATTCGTGATCGGATTGTTGGAGCAAGGGACTTTTTAAAAGCCGATTCTGGAAGTGTGGTTGCGAGCAAGTGCGCAAGTGGCCGAGTAGAGCGCCAGGGGCATCTTGTCTCGTGTGTGCGTTCTGCAGGTGACTCTGAGCCTCAGACCTGTCGGAGACTGAATACCCATGGTAGAGAAGAACTTGCCGGAACCCCCAGATCAACCCATCTTGAAGCGAGGAGATGCCTTGCTTGCCGCACTGGCGCAGTTCGACCCGGAGATTGCTGAAGTGATGGAGGAAGCGCGTCAGCACGACTTGCCTCAGCAACTACGTGAAAACCTCGATGAATCATGACTGCAAAGGAAGTATCCCCCTTGTGACCCTCCCGCGTTTCTTCATCCTCATCGCCCGCCTCGAAGCCTTCACCTGGGCGGGTCTGCTCGTCGGCATGTTCCTGGAGCACGTGCTGGCCGTGACCGACCTGGGGGTATGGCTGTTCGGCCGACTGCATGGCGGGGCGTTCATCGTGTACTTCGTGACGGCAATCGTGGCGGGCATTCGGCTGCGCTGGCCGTGGTGGGCCACGACGCTGGCGGTGCTGGCGGCGATTCCGCCGTTGGTGACATGGCCGCTGGAGGTGTGGTTCAGGCGGCGAGGGCTGGTGTGAAGCGGGAATTCGGGGTCAGGGACACGAGGTGTCTCTGACCCCCATGCCTCAGGCCTTGGCCAGGTTCGCGTTGGCGAAGTCCCAGTTCAGCAGGTTGTCCACGAAGCAGGCCAGGAAGTCCGGGCGACGGTTCTGGAAATCGATGTAGTAGGCGTGTTCCCACACATCGCAGACGATGATCGGGGTGGCGCCGCTGGTCAGCGGGGTCTCGGCATTCGCGGACTTGGCGATCTTCAGCTTGCCGCCATCCAGCACCAGCCACACCCAGCCGCTGCCGAACTGGCCCACGCCGCCGGCCACGAATTCCTTCTTGAAGTTGTCATAGCTGCCGAAGTCGGCAGCGATCTTCGCGGCAATTGCGCCAGTGGGAGCACCGCCGCCGTTCGGCTTCATGCTCTTCCAGAAGAACTCGTGGTTGTAGCACTGGCCCACGTTGTTGAAGAGGGCACCGCCCACCTTCGCTGCCGCCTTGACCAGGTTTTCGAGAGTGTCAGCCTGGATGCCGGCGCCTTCCAGCAGCTCGTTGCCCTTCACGACATAGGCGTTGTGGTGCTTGGCATGGTGGAAACTGAAGGTCTGCGCAGACATGTGGGGCTCAAGAGCATTGGTCGCATAGGGCAGGGCGGGAAGTTCAAGTTTCATGGTGACCTCGGTTGGTTTATGCATTGAAAAATCTTGCTTTTCCAGCATCCACGGCTAAGATTTGCCGCAGTTTTCAGCGCTGGATCATGCCTGGGAAAGAGTCGGCGAGCTTAATTCAGTGTGCCGGCCAATTCAAGGAAAGCGCCCTTCGGGTCAAGTTTCCGGTAGACCCGTCAAAGCCACTTGCAGGATAATGCCGCCATGAAAGACAACGACGATTTCAAAGACATTCCCTCGCTGAAGCTTGCGCCGGAAGACGTGGTCGAACGCCAGTCCGCTCGCAAGGGCTCCGACATCCAGTCCACGCCAAACTACGGTGAAATCATCAAGGTGAGCACCTGGCCGGTGCGCATCATGCTGGCCATGCTCACGCTGGCCATCGGCGGCGGTGCCTGGCTGGGCTATCAGGCCTATGCCGAAAACCTGCGCACTCTCGAACAGACCAATCGCCGCATCGAGGACCTCGAGAGCCGTCTGGCGCTGGTGGGCGATTCCGCCGAGGAAACCACGGCCAATGTGATCGAGCGGCTGGACTTCAACTTCTCCGAGATCGACAAGCTGTGGGCCGCCCGCAACGCCACCAACAACACGGTGAACGAGCTGACCGGCAAGTTGACCGTGCTCGAGGATGCCAGCAAGGGGCACACGGAAACCACCGAGACCCTGGCCCAGATGATCGCCAACAACACCGAGCAGAATCAGGCCACCCTGGGCGAGGTCAACAGCGTGAAGGCCGATCTGGAACAGATCAACACGAGCCTCGCCAGCATCAACACCACGCTGCGCAGCTTGCAGAACGTGGCGCAGGACATGGCCAATATCCGCGCCAGCCTGAACAACGGCGACAGCACTCTGGTGGGCCTGCAGGACCGCATGGTCAATCTGGAGGAAGCCGTCGAATCCATCGATGCCTACCGTCTGCAGGTCAATCAGACGCTGAGTCGCCTGCAACAGAACATCGAGAACCTGCAAGGTGGTGCGCGCCCCGCACCCTGAGCGAAACCCGCCCGCGGATGTGGTGGAATTGGTAGACACACTGGATTTAGGTTCCAGCGCCGCAAGGTGTGAGAGTTCGAGTCTCTCCGTCCGCACCAGGGTTTCCTGCTTCAGGATTGCATGATCGTTTCCGCGAGGCCGCTGCCATGTCCGATTCCCCGAAAGACCTTCCCACCCGCGTTGCTGCCCGCAGCGAAGTCACTGCGTTTTTGCAGAAAGTGGCGAGCCTGCCTGCCGTGGCGAAAGGGCAAGGGGCCGGACGCCTTCTGTTTGCCCTGGATGCCACGGGCAGTCGTGAACACACCTGGGATCAGGCCACTCAGCTGCAGGCCGAGATGTTCCTGGCCGCCCGCGCCCAGGGCGGGCTGCAGATCCAGCTCACCTACTTCCGCGGCTTCGTCGAGTTCTACAAGACGCCCTGGTGCCGCGATGCCGCCGTGCTGCTCGGCCTGATGACAGGCATCGGCTGCCGCGCCGGCACCACGCAGATCGAGCGCGTGCTGCGCCATGCGCTGGCCGAGAACAAGGCGCAGCGCATTCACTGCGTGGTCTATGTCGGCGATGCCATGGAAGAGAACGCCGAGGTGCTCTGTCAGCTGGCGGGGCAGCTCGGGCTGCTGAACGTGCCGGTGTTCGTGTTTCAGGAAGGGGCCGATGCGCGGGCGCAGCAGACCTTCCAGACCATCGCGAAGCTTTCCGGAGGGGCCTGGTCGCCCTTCGATGGGGCCAGTGCGGCGCAGTTGCGGGATCTGCTGCGTGCGGTGGCTGTCTACGCGAGTGGGGGACGTCAGGCGCTGGCACACTTCAGTGCCACGGCGAGTCCGGCCGTGCAGCGCCTGACACAGCAGTTGCGCCCATGAAGGGCCACGCAGCCCCCTGCCGGAGACTGGAACGATGATTCTGCTGCGCTATCTGCTGATCCTGCTGATTCCCGTGCTGGGCTATATCGGCCTGCGCAAGCTCGCCATCAAGTACTCGCTGAATCAGCGCCAGTTCAATCTGCTGCTGGTGCTCGCCAGCATCCTCACCGTGATCGTGGTGCTGATCCTGCTGGGACGGCTGTCGCCCACGTTCATCATCGCGCCGATCATGGTGGCGGCCACCTTCCTGCTGCGCAATCTGCACCTGCTGATCCGCCTGCTGCCGCTGTGGCAGATGCTGCGCAGCCGCACCGCAAAGAGCGCCTACGGCAGCGCGGGGGCCAGCGACAGTTCCAGCATTCGCACACGCTTCCTGCTCATGCAGCTGCAGCATGCCACCGGCGACATGGACGGCGAGGTGCTTGAGGGCAGCTTCAGCGGCCGGCGCCTGTCGACGCTGAGCATGGAGCAATTGCTGGTGCTGGCGCAGGAGTGTCTGCAGGACGCCGATTCGCTGCAGATTCTGGAAGCGTACATGGACCGCGTGCACCCGGACTGGCGCTCCGGGCAGGCTTCTTCCACGGAGCAGGCAGGCACGGCGACACCCACGCCGAGTGCGGAAATGACCGAGACCGAGGCACTGGAGATACTGGGCCTGCAAAAGGGGGCGACGCGCGACGACGTGGTGCAGGCGCACCGACGCCTGATGCAGAAGATGCACCCGGATCGCGGTGGCTCGGATTATCTGGCGCGCAAGATCAACCTGGCTCGGGATTTTCTACTCGAGCGCCTGTAGCCGCTGACCCGTAGGAGCCTGCTTGCAGGCGAACCCCACTCAAACGCCCCTTTCCGGTCACCCACTCTTACGCTGCAGAAACGCCTGCATGATGGCTCTGGCCTCCGGACTGCGCAGCAGCCGCGTGAAGTTCACCAGCTCCAGGGTCATGATGTCGTCGATGCTGGCCTGTTGGCCGCGCTTGAGCAGATGCTTGGACGTCTGCACCGCCTCTGCCGGCAGTGCCGCCAGTGCCTGGGCCTTGGCCAGCGCGTAAGGCAGTACCTGTGCCGCCGGCAGCACCTCGTTCACCAGTGCGTACTCCCGCGCCTTCGCCGCCGTGAAACGCTCCCCCAGCAGCAACAGCTCCGCGGCGCGCTGATGGCCCATCAGCTGCGGCACCAGGACGCTGGACGCCGCTTCCGGACACAGGCCCAGCCGCGTGAAGGGCAACTGCAGCCAGGCGTCCTCGGCGGCAT
>JALREE010000255.1 GCA_023256835.1 Pseudomonadales bacterium
GGGCGGTCGCACATACACAATCTCGATTCCTTATGACTCAGCGGGGTCTTTAGATTTAGCCGACCTTAGCCCAACGCCCACTCTTGCTACCAACTATATTCAGTTAGTAGACCAAACAACTTGGTCAAGCCTTGAAACTAATATCGGTTTAGTTGGGTTAGAGACCACGGGGATTGAATATATTCCTGTAGGTGGCTAGTGCGGGAGCGGGTCTCCCGCTTTCGATGAGGTTAAAATGAAAATCAATTTAGAACAAGTAAAAACATTTATAGACAATCAAGGTCCTGAAACTAAAATTTACATTGGTTGCGATTCTGAAAGATATCGTAGAAACAACGTATGGTATGCTGATTACATTCTAGCTATAGTAGTCCACATAGATGGAAAACATGGTTGTAAAATCTTTGGTGAAATAATCCACGCCCTGCTCGGCCTGTTCGATGAGCGTGTCGCGGAACAGCTCCCAGGTCAGCTCCTCGGCGATGCCATCGACTTTCTCCAGTGCCTGGTAGATGGGCACGGTGCCGATGGGCAGCATGGAATTGCGGATGATCCACTCGCGCGTCTCGTGGATGTTGCGCCCGGTGGACAGGTCCATCACCGTGTCGGCGCCCCAGAGCGCGGACCAGGTGAGCTTTTCCACCTCTTCCTCGATGGACGAGGTGAGCGCGGAGTTGCCGATGTTGGCGTTGATCTTCACCAGGAAATTGCGGCCGATGATCATCGGTTCGACTTCCGGGTGATTGATGTTGACGGGAATGATGGCGCGACCGCGCGCCACTTCCGAGCGCACGAATTCCGGCGTGATCTCCTTCGGGATGGCGGCGCCGAAGGATTCCCCGCGATGCTGCGCACTCAAGGCCGCCTGCTCGCGGGCCTGCAGGTAACTCATGTTCTCGCGGATGGCGATGTATTCCATTTCCGGCGTGATGATGCCCTCGCGCGCATAGTGCAGCTGCGTGACATTCGCGCCGGCTTTCGCACGCCGCGGCGCGCGCGCATGCTCGAAACGCAGGTGGGCCGTGCGCAGATCGCTCTGCCGCTGCCGGCCGTAGGTGGAGCTCACGCCGCTCAACTGCTCGGTGTCACCGCGCTCGGCGATCCAGGCCGCGCGCAGGGCGGGCAGGCCGGCGCGCAGATCGATGCGGGCGGCCGGGTCGGTGTAGATCCCCGAGGTGTCGTACACCCGCACCGGGGCATTGGGCTCGCGGCCTTTCTCGGTGAGCGTGTCAGTCAAGGATATCTCGCGCATCGGCACCAGAATGTCGGATCGGCTGCCCTGCACATACACCTTGCGTGACCCGGTGAACCGGTAGTGCGTGCTGCTGTCGAGGCGGGCAATCTTGTCGAGAAACTGTTCTGGCTTGGCGCTCATGGCTGATTCCTGTTAAGTGGAAGTTCGCGAGAAGTGACGGGGCGAACCGGACGGCATTATGCCTGAATCGCTTCGCGCGTGTCACAAGACCGCCCGACCTCACATTTTGCGCACGGGCAAACCGGATTGGGGGCCAGCTGCGTACAACGCAGGGCAAAAGCAGGATCGGGCAGAAATCCCGTCCAGACGACGGGCGTGTCGGTTTGTCACTCCGGGTGACGCTGTGTAGAATGCCGGCCAGTTGTTTACACCCCCGAGAGCCTTTCAGCGGCCCTCCCGGATGCCAGCAAATCTCCTCGACTCGACTGGACGGGCCGCTCCTCTGCGCTTTACTTAACCTACGAATCACCACAAGGGTCACTCATTATGGGACGCTTCACTCAACGCCTCGGATTGCTGCTCTGTCTTTCGACAGCCTCCACGGCCATCATGGCCGACGATCTGGTCTCCATCCTCGAACTTGCCATGCGCAATGACCCCACGCTGCGTCAGGCCGAGGCTCAGTACCAGTCACGCCGCACCCTGCTGGATCAGGGCCGCGCCGTGCTGCTGCCGAACATCGCGCTGCAGGGTTCCACCACGCGCCAGACGGCAGGCCCCGCCGGCGACATGAGCTTTCGACCAGGGCAGAACGCCCACGGCTACCGCCTGAACATCAATCAGGCCCTGTTCAACATGAGCGCCTGGTACACCTACCAGGGTGCCAAGCTGCAGGACCAGGCCGGCGCCATCGGCTATGCCGCCCAGGAACAGGCGCTGATCATCCGCGTGGCCACCGCCTACTTCAATGTGCTGCGCGCCATGGACGATCTGGAGACCAGCGTGCAGGAAGAGCAGGCCGCGGAGCGCCAGTTCGAGCAGACCCGGCAGCGTGAGGAAGTCGGCCTGATCACCATCACCGAAGTCTATGAGAGTCAGGCCGCCTACGACCTGGCGCGCAACAACACCCTGATTGCCGAGGACGATCTGGCCGCCGCCTTCGAGGCGCTGGAAGCCATCACCGGCCAGCCGCACCCGAATGTGGAAGTGCTGCGCGAGGACTTCCCCATCATCAATGCCGAGGGCTCGGCTGAATCCTGGACGGAGCAGGCCCTGAGCGGCAATCTGGCCCTGATCGCCGCCCGCTACAACCTGGAAGCCCAGCAGGAGAACCTGAAGGCCCGCAAGTCGGACCACCTGCCCACCATCTCCCTGTCCGGCACGTTCAACCACAACGTGACGGCCGGCGGCCAGGGCGCCGACGGCGGTCTGCGCAGCACGGGCGCCATCGACGGCACGGCGTTGAGCCTCAACATCAACATTCCCCTGTTTGCCGGTGGCGGCACCTCGGCGCGCCGACGCGCGGCCGAATACGACGTCGTCGCCCAGCAGGAGCAGGTGAACCTGACGCGGCGCCAGACCACCCAGGACGCCCGCAACGCCTATCGTCGCGTCAACACCGACGCCCTTGTGGTGGCCCAGCGCCAGCAGGCCATCACCTCGGCCCAGAGCGCGCTGGAAGGCGTGGAAGTCGGTTACGAAGTGGGCACCCGCAACATCGTCGACGTGCTGCAGGCGCGCCGGCAGCTGTTCGTGGCCCTGCGCAACTACTCCGAAGCCCGCTACAACTATGTCCTCAACACTCTGCGCCTGAAGCAGGTCTCCGGCCTGCTGAGCCCGCAGGACATCCTCGAACTCAATGATTGGCTGGAGCAGGAACCCGCCAGCGCCCCGTAAGCTGGGCTGCGGCACGACGAAATGCCCTGTGGACGCGACCAATCCAGTCGTTTATCCTCCGGGCAGCTGCGATGAACAGGATGTGACGTCGCTCACATAAGAACAATTAGCAAAAGGTTGTTTCGTCAGTGTCATTCGCAGATCGCTCTCTGCTCTGGCGCCTTGGTCTTGCGCCTTTCATTCTCGTCCTGTTCGCCGTCGCCTGGGTCCGGCACCCGGCCTCGGCGCCTGCGCCATTCCTGAATGAGCATGCCGGGGCACCCACGCTGAAACTCTCGCCCAGCTCCCCCTTCGTCAACAGCTTTGCCTCGTCCGATGTGGACGACTACGTGCACGCCGCCGCGCTGACCCAGCTGTCGGAGGACACCCTGCTCTCGGTATGGTTCGCCGGTTCCCGCGAAGGCGCTGCCGATGTGCAGATTCGCGGCGCCCGTTTCGACGTGAGCGAGGAGACCTGGGACGAGGAATTCGTGCTGGCCACCCGCGAGTCCACCCAGCAGGGACTGGATCGCTATGTGCGCAAGCTGGGCAATCCCGTGGTGGCCCTGGCGCCGGATCAGCGCCTGTGGCTGTTCTATGTATCGGTGTCCATCGGCGGCTGGGGCGGCAGCGCCATCAATGCCATGCACTCCGAAGACAGGGGCGCGACCTGGTCCGCTCCAAAGCGCCTGGTGACCTCGCCCTTCTTCAATATCAGCACCCTGGTGCGGGGTGCGCCGGTGTTCCACGACGATGGCTCCATCGGCCTGCCGGTCTACCACGAGTTCATCGGCAAGTTCGCGGAATACCTCTATCTCTCGGCCGATGGCGAGGTGCTGGACAAGCACCGCATCAGCCGTGGCAACCACTCCCTGCAGCCCACCATCGTGCCCACGGGCCCCGAGTCCGCCATCGCCATGCTGCGCTATGCCGGGACGGAGCATCACCGCGTGCTGGCCAGCCGCACCGAGGATGCCGGGCGCAGCTGGTCAAAGCCGGTGCCGCTGGAACCTTTCAACCCGAACTCATCCCTCGCGGCCGCCCTGACTCATCGCAACACCCTGCTGGTGGCGCTGAACAATCTGCGCGATGGCCGCTTCCGCCTGAGCCTGTACGAGACGGACCTGGAGATGGAGAACTGGGAGCATCTGATCGACCTGGATGCCTCGCCCGATCCGGACGGGGACCCGCTGCCCGAGAGCCGCTTCACGCCTGCCCTGCGCCGCCAGTTCATGGCGTCCAGCAGTGGCAGTCGCGATGAACTGCTGGGCGGGTTCATGGCGGAAGTGGACGAGCGCATGTGTCGCCGCCGCGGCTGCGAGTTCGAGTACGAATACCCCTACCTCGTGCACACCCGCGAAGGCATCTTCCATCTGGTGTATTCCTGGAACAACAGCTTCATCAAGCACGTGAGCTTCACGGAAGACTGGCTGGAGTCACGCAACTGATGTCGCCGCTGGACTTCGTCTTCTGGCAGTCCCTGGCCAGCGCCGCCCTGCCCCTGTTTCTGCTGCTGCCGACGGCGCGGCTTGCCCCGCCCCTGCGTTACGTCCTGTTGCTCACGCTGCTGGGCCTGGCGCTGGTGCCCATCGATGGCATCACGCCGGCGATGTATCTGCGCAGTGTCTTCGACGATCTGGCGTTGACAACCAGCCTGGCGCTGCTGCTGGGCACGGCCGTGCGGCTGGGCTGGTTGGCGCGCCCGCCTGAGGCGCAGCTGACGCTGCTGCTGTCGCTGTTCGCGGGGATGGCAGTGCTGCTGTATCCGGCGGCACTGGGGCTGACCTTCGTCGACCCCTATCGGCTGGGCTTCGCGCCGCGACTGCTGCTGACGCTGGTGGGTCTGCTGAGCCTGGGGCTGCTGTGGCAGCGCCACTCCCTGGGCTGCCTGCTGCTGAGTCTGGCGACCCTGGGCTTCGTGCTGCAGCTCAAGGCTTCCACCAATTACTGGGACTACCTGATCGACCCGGCGCTGGGCA
>JALREE010000283.1 GCA_023256835.1 Pseudomonadales bacterium
ATGGCGAAGCCGGCTGTGAAGTAGGTCGCCGGGATGCCGATTGCAAGGTTCACGGGGCCTTTGTAGAACTCGAGGTTGGCCCAGACTTCCTTGCCCTTCTTCTGCATCTCGGCGTTGAATTCCTTCTCGATTTCCTTGAGCGTCAGGAACACGTTCTCGAAATCGGTGCCCTTGCACAGTGCCTCGGCCATGGGCTTGAGGATGGCGGCCCGCGGGTCCAGCTTCTTGTACTCGCGATGCCCCATGCCCATCAGGCGGCCCTTGTTCGCCAGCAGGTCCAGCACATAGGCGCGCGCCTTGTCCGGTGAACCGACCTTGATAGCCTCGTTCAGGGCAGCCTCGTCGGCCCCGCCGTGCAGCGTGCCGTAGAGCGAGCCCACGGCAGAGGACAGGGCGGATTCCACGGGCGCCAGCGTGCTGGCAGTGACGCGGCAGGTAAAGGTGCCGGCGTTGAAACTGTGCTCGAGCTGGAGGATCTGCAAGCGCGCCAGACAGTGCACATGCTCGGGGCTGGCGGGCTTGTTGTGGAACATGGTGAGAAAGTTGGCCAGATACTGCTTGCCGGCGTCATACACCGGCACTTCGTCGGCCACCTGCAAGCGGCGGAACGTGGCCAGCAGCGTGGGGATCTTGGCGACGATGGACAGGCCGCGATAGCCCTCGTCATTGCTGAAGGGCAGTTCCTGCGGGCCCACCGGGCGGGTGTCCAGCATGGGGATCATGGACTGCAGCATGCGCATGCTGTGCAACTCACGCGGCAGGCTTCTGAGTGTGGCGATCTCGCTCGCGCTCAGGGCGCCATTGCGCTGAAGATATTGCTGCAGCCGCACTTCCTCTTCCGGGGTTGCCAGCTCGCCGAACAGCACCAGCCAGACCACGCGGGTGAAGGGTTGCTGCACCAGCTGCTCGATGGGATAGCCACGATAGCTCAGGCGGCCGATATCGCCTTCCACATTGCTGATGCTGGTTTCATCGGCGATGACCCCTTCCAGGCCCTTGGAGTATTCGACAGTCATTTTCTGCTTCCTTCCTGAACAGTGAATGTGCCTGCAGGGCACGGTTGCCGGTTATTATAGGAATGGCCATTTTGACGGTAAAATTAGCCACACTAATGGTTGCTTAAGATATTCTGATTGTTAAAGTGATTGGCCATCGTCTTTCAGAGCCCCGTGCAAGATGCAGTCTTCACACCTGGAAACCCATGAGATCCGTGTCTTCAAGACCGTCTGCGACACCGGCGGCTTCAAGTCCGCAGCCGATCGGCTGTACATCACTCAGTCCGCGGTCAGTCAGACCATCGCCACCCTGGAGCGCAAGCTTGACACGCGTCTCATCGAGCGCGGCAAACCCATCATGCTGACCGAGTCCGGCCGCCGTCTGCAGACCCACGCCGCCCGGGTGTTGCAGGAGGAGCTGGCCGTGCTGGCCGACATCGCGGACATCCGTCAGGGCGTGTCCTCGACGCTGCAGATCGCCATGAGCGGCTCCGTCAGCCAGATGTACGGCAACGAGCTGCTGGAGGATTACTGCGACAGCAATCCGTTGACGCGCTTGAAGGTGGACGTGATGCCCAGCCGCAAGATCATCCAGGGCGTGCTTGCCGACACCCTGGAGCTGGGCTTCGGGCCCTTCCAGCAGCAGAGCTGAGCAATACAGTGTTGTTCCGAATTCGAAAAAGATCCGAGAGGTTAACAGCGTTCTCAAGCAGAGCGCGACAAGGTCGGGCACCGCTGTGTTGCAGTTTGTCAAATCGGGCTCGCGCCGAGGCGACTGTTGGGAGAGCTTGGTGTCTCGTGAATTGATGGATGAAGAGGTATCGACCCTGGTGCTCGGCAGTGAGGTTGCGGAGTGCTGGCCAATAGGTGTCAATCGGGTCAGCTACGAGATAGTCGACAAAGGCCGTTGTAACGCTTTGCAGCTTCGTGCCGTCGAGAGGCACACTGCTTTGGCAAGCTCGAATCAGCCGTAACCATCCACGCCAGCGACTGAGCATCGTGTGAGCAGGACGTCGCACCGAGCGATGAATCCGCGGGCCACTGAACGTAATGTTTTGTGCTTTGCACCACACGGCCAAGCAGCGTGCTATCGAGTTGCTTGAGCCCCGATAGATAAGCTCAGCGACAACACGATCGTTGAGTGAGCGACACAACATGATGAGCTGTGCCAACTCAAAATGCTCTGGGGTGGTTGCGTAGTTTCCCTCAAAGAGAGGGTGAAGTTCAGCAAGCGATGGATCTTCATTCAGTACCTCACTGGTCGCAGTGTGTAACTCCGCTTTGAGCAGTTGGATCCATTGACAGATTGCTTGTTGAACCTGGTCACCCGCCTCTTCTACCAACGAAGG
>JALREE010000117.1 GCA_023256835.1 Pseudomonadales bacterium
GGCGTACTGCACCTCGGGCGGCTCGCCGTCGGGGTCGCGGTGATCCATCATGCCGGGCACCTGGTGTACACGCTGGTGCAGACTGCCGCCCATCGCTACGTTGATTTCCTGGTAGCCCCGGCAGATGCCCAGCAGCGGCACGCCCTGCTCCAGGCAGCCATGCACCAGCGCCAGCGTCAGCGCGTCGCGCGCTGGATCGAGCGGCAGGCTGGGGTCGGCCACCTCCTGGCCGAAATGCGAGGGATGGACGTTGGACGGAGAACCGGTCAGCAGCACGCCGTCGACCAGTGCCAGCAGTCCGGGCAGGTCGTCGGCCTCGGCGAGCGGGAACATCACGGGCTGCGCCCTGGCACAGTCCCGCACCGCGCGCGCGTACTTGTCGCCCAGCAGCAGATAGGGCGTGCCATGCCGGCCCAGGGTCCGGTGGTCGGCGGGCAGCCAGACCAGGCAGGGATGCGACTTCATCGTTCAATCCTTCCGGTTTGTGATCATTCTGCTGGGGAAATCGTGCACAGGCAAGGTGCATGGATTCCCGGCTTGCATGAAACGTACCAGCGCGGCTATGATGATCAAAAACAAATGTCAGGGAGATGCGAGGGCGACGGAATGGAAGGGCCGGGCAGGTACGCGGGGAGATGTCGGCCGGCTAAGGATTTATCCGTAAATTGTTGTATCGTTCAGCCTTGACTGAAATCAAAGCAGGAGCGACAGATGGCCAAGGCCCATGCCAACTCATGGGAAGTGACGGACGAGTTCTGGGCCCGGGTGGAACCGCTGGTGCCCAAGGTGCAGCGCGACCCGAACAAGGTCTACAAGCGCAGCGCCGGAGCGGGCCGGCCCCCGAAGCCAGCCCGACTGGTGTTCGAGGCGATCGTGTATGTGCTCAGGACGGGGTGTCAATGGAAGGCGTTGCCGGCCGAGCGGTTTGGCAGTGCCAGTGCGGTGCACCAGAAGTTCATGGACTGGTCCAAGGCGGGCTTCTTTGAAGAAATCTGGAAGGCGGGGCTGGCCGAGTACAACGAGCTTGAAGGCATCTCGTGGAGATGGCAGAGCATTGACGGGGCGATGTTCAAGGCGCCGCTGGCGCAAGAGACCGTAGGGCCGAACCCGACGGATCGGGGAAAAAAATGGGAGCAAGCGGCACCTGCTGGTGGACGGGCGTGGCGTCCCGTTGTCGCTGGTGGTCACCGGCGCCAACGTGCACGATGTGACGCAGATCGAGACGGTGCTTGATGCCATCGTCGTCAAGCGCCCGACTCCCAAGCAGCGCCGCTCCAAACACCTGTGCGCCGATGCGGGCTATCGTGGCAAGAAGGCGATGAAGGTGATTCTGGCGCACGGCTACATCGCGCATGTGGTCAGCCGAAAGCGCGAGGCGGATCAGAAGAGGAAAGACCCGAAGAAGAAGGCACGCCGCTGGGTGGTCGAGGCGTGCCACGGTTGGTTCAACCGGTTTCGCAAGCTGCTGGTGCGCTACGAAAAGCTGGAGCACACCTTCTTGGCACTCAACCATCTCGCGGCCGCCATCATCACGCTGCGCAAGATCATGCTACCCGTTAATATTATTTACGGATAAATCCTAACCATCAACCCTTGGAAGACGAAAAACGGCAGGCAGCTCACCGCGTTGGTGGCGCGGTCGTGCGCGCTCCAGGTGTCGTTGGCCAGAAAGGCCAGCGTCAGGCCAAACAGCACACCGATGATGTTGATGAAGGGCGCGACCACGCCATGCAGGCTGCGTACCCAGCCGGACCAGCGCGAACACTGGATGAACCACTGCACCAGTGCCACTCCGAGCGCGGTGCCGCCCAGCGCCACCAGCGCGTAGATGTACTGGTCGTAGATGTGCAGCAGGCTTGAATTCACGCGAGAAATCCGGTACACAGATTCTAGCGGCTCGAAACAGGGCCCCGGATCGCCGCCGCCGGGCCCTGCCTCCGGGTAAATGGCCGGGTCCGGCCCGGCATGAGCGCAAGCGAGCTTGTCATGCGCTTGCCATCAACCTGGGGTAATCCCCAGTCGCCGTGGTCAAGCCTGTGGACAAGTCCGCAGGAAGGCTTCCAAGTGACTGTCAGCCCTGGGGTTTGGTGCACTGCCCAAGAAATGGGCAGGCTGCGCGCCGGGGCGATGAACTGCGGCAAGCCGATGGAGCTGGCCAGAAACAGGGGCCAGATGCCGCAAGCCATGAATGCGCTCGTTGCGGTGCGGCGGAATGAGGTGCAATCCGATGATCCCCGGCACCCGATGCCGGGTGCAAACCATTCGTTCTCACATAATGCGCGAGACGAACTGCCAGGTGTTGCCCTGGTGCCGGCTGGCAGGGGCATCATCGCTTGCCAGCCCCTGTAGACCCCAAGTCCAATCCTACTCGCCATGCCGCAAC
>JALREE010000124.1 GCA_023256835.1 Pseudomonadales bacterium
GCCGTGCGCGAGATCGCCCAGTTCTATGCCGATCTGCAAGAGCGCGGCGTGCCGGTGCAGTATCTCGACGTGGGCGGCGGCCTGGGCGTGAACTATGGCGGCAGCTACGGCGGCGAGTACGAGGAGGTGGAATCCTCGATCAACTATGGGCTGAAGGAATACGCCAACGTGGTGGTGTTCACGGTGAAGGAGATCTGCGAGGAACGCAGTGTGCCCATGCCGACGCTGTTGTCCGAGAGCGGCCGCGCACTCACCGCCCACCACTCCGTGCTGGTCGTGCCGGTGCTGGGGGTGCATCGCCCGGACGCCCCGCCCATGAACGAGCCGCTGGCGGAGCAGCCCGCCGTGGTCAAGCGCATGCAGGCGGCGGCGAAGGAGGCGAGCCATGTGCATTCACGGGGCAAGCTGACCGAAGTGATCCACGATGCCCAGGAAGCCCGACTGGAGGCCGAGCAGCTGGCGCGGCTGGGCTATCTGAACATCGAGCATCTGGCCTTCGTCGAGAGCCTCTACTGGCGCACGGCGCGTGAGGTGCTGCAACGTTTCACGGCGCTGGACATCGAGCCGCGGCCGGCGGAGCAGCTGGAACTGGAGAAGCAGCTCACCGATCTCTACCTGTGCGATTTCTCGGTGTTCCAGTCGATTCTCGACCACTGGGCCATCGGCCAGGTGTTCCCGGTGATTCCGCTGGATCGGCTCGACGAAGAGCCCGTGCGGCGCGGCCAGATCGTCGATCTCACCTGCGATTCCGACGGCAAGATCGCACAGTATGTCAGCAGCAACGCCAACAAGGCCTGGCTGCCCCTGCACGACTACCGCCCGGGCGAGCCCTATTACCTGGGCATCTTCCTGGTCGGGGCCTATCAGGAGATCCTGGGCGATGCGCACAATCTGCTGGGCCGGGTGGGCGAGGCACACGTCTACGCCAGTGCCGACGAGCCCGGCAACTTCTGGATCGAGGAAACGCTCAAGCCCATCAGCATCAAGGACATGCTCTCGACGGTGCAGTATTTCCCCAGCGACCTCGACCGGCGCATGACGGAGCTGATCCGGCGCAAGATCGAGGCCGGCGTGGTGAAGCCGGCCGAGGGCATGCGCATTCTCAACAATTACACCAGGCGGCTCGAGGACAGCACTTACTGTGACACCGACAGCGTGGTGCCCCAGGGCTGAGTGCCCGGACGCAGGGCCTGGGACGCAGAGAGGCCAGGATGCCGCGCCGAGTCACTCGTTGAGCGTGTAGATGTGGTCGAAGCGCTGGTTGGCGATCATGTCCTGATTGTCGCGGCCATACCCCACATAGAGCCGGGCTCTGCCCAACGCGCTGGTGTTGACGCCGCTGAGCAGGGTCAGGCGGTGCGTGGCGCCCAGCGTGCCCCGGTAGAACGCCGGAAACCCCGTCACAGTGGGATTCGCCACCGCCACCCAGTCGCTGCCATTGTTGAAGTACACCGTGTTGCCGATCTCGGCTGCCACATAGATCTCGCCCGTCGCCCCCGTGTCATTGCTGGCCACCACCACGTCGCAGCGCAGCTCCGGCACGGCGGCGCTGCCCGTATTGGTGGCCGTGACCGAGAAGGTGCGGAAGGTGGCTTCGGAGGGCAGACCCGAAAGACCGATGGCCAGCTCGGCCTGCACGCTGCCGTCACTGCGCTCGGCCAGCAGCAATTCCAGCGGCGTGCTCGCGCTGCGGTAGATGCTGTCGTTGCTGTTGCGGGTGTTGCGCGCACCGCGGCTGCTGTAGGGCGCGCGGGTGTAGAGGCTGTCGGTGAAGGTGTCGCTGAAGAACAGTTGCGAGACGAAGTTGTAAGTCGTGTTGCCCGCCGCGCTGTAGAGCCGCGCGCGCAAGTGAATATGCGTGGCGCGGCCGCTGTACCAGCCTGGATAGATGGTCTTGAAGCTGACCCGCCCGCTGGCGTCCGTCACCTGATAACCGCGCAGGAAAGTCTGCCCGACGGTGTTCGACTGGCCATTTCCGCTGGCGTCGGAGTATTCCCCCGCCGCGTCGCAGTGCCAGATATCCACCTGCACCCCCCTGGCCGGATTGCTGCCGCAGGACTGGCCGTTGCTGTCATAGAACTGCAGGCTCAGCTCCATGGGAGTGGCATTGAGCACCGAGCTGCGCGTGGTGTTGGTGGTGATGTCGGCGCGGTGGAGCTTCTCATCCACCCAGTACGGCCCTTCCGTCATCTGCGAGGCCAGGGTGCAGCCCAGCTCGGCCGCCTGCGCGCGCGGCAGCGGCAGGACCCAGGCCAGGGGCAGCAGGCCGAGCACCTTCAGGTGCTGGCGGCGGGAGAAGGTGGGGCGGCTGGGGGCAGTGTTGCTGAGAAGGAGAGTCTGGCTGGCGTGCGGTCGGTACGTGAACATGCTGGCTCCTGAGCGGCTGAGCGCCCCGCGATTGACGGGGCGTAGGGCTCAGAACGGCTGCAGGGCCAGGTGGTTTACCGGGGCAGGGATTGCCCGCCATCGCGCGGGCCTGGCACGGGGGCAGCTCGGGCGGAGGCGGCGCTGCCGACCTAGGGCGCTGGCGTGGCACTCGGCGCCGGGTCGTCCCGATTGAACAGTCCGCGCAGCCCGCTGCCCAGGGACTGCACCGCGCCCCCCACGGCATCGCCCACCGCACTCGCCCCGTCACGCAATTGCTGCCCCGTGCTGTCCAGCACCGTGCGCATGTCGGGAATGCCCGCCGTGAGGATGGCGCTGCTCAGCGCCGCCAGTATATCGCGTGCCGCTTCGGGCACGGTGGCGGCTTCCTGTTCCTGTCCGATGTCCTGCAGGCGCAGGTCGGGCAGCGGAATGGGCGCCCGCGCCAGCTGGGTGTAGAGCGTGACCTCGGGGTTGCGAATCAGCAACTCGCGAATGATCACGCGCTTGCCCGGCGTGGCGTCCGGCGAGGCCTCCACCACCGGCGCCGCCGTGGCGCTGGGCAGGTTCGCCAGCAGTTCGCGGAGATTGTCGGTGACGATGCGGGTTTCGTAATTCACCCGCGCGTCGGTGACCTCGATGCGGGTGATCTCGATGACATCGCTCAGCAGCGAGGGCAGGGACACCGCAAAGTCGAGCGAGCCCAGCGCGATGGCGTAGGGTGCCTCGTAGCCTTCGAGGTTGGCGATGTTGAGGCCCCGGATTGACCCGCGCCCTGTTATTGGCGAGAGGCTCGCGCTTTCGACGGTGACGCTGGTGCCCAGTGCCGCGGAGCCGGCCGCCTCCACGCCGCGCCGGATCAGTTGATCGAAATAGACGTAGGTCAGCAGCGCGAAGCCCGTGGCGAGGATCAGGACGAGGAGCAGGAGTTTCTTGAACATGGGCGGCGTGGTGCTCTGACGCAATTGATTAGAATTTGTTCAATTGTGTCGGCTTGGGGGGTGGGTGTCGAGGGGGTTCAGTTGCCCTCGCAGTGGCCCTAAACAAGAGGTCCATCCTACAAGTCTTAAACGCCGCCGGATGCTCACTGTTCAATTAGGGCGCGTGCCATAAATCGCCTTGGCAAGTCTTACAAACAAAGGCAGCGTGATCATGATCGCGAAGCTGTACATAAGTCCAAGCTGGACAAAGGTGTTCTCAGAGAAAAAGGAGAACAGGTTGAGAAGATGGGACATTGGTGTGCTAAATCCCAACACTGCCGTGAAATTACTGATGACCGTGATTGTCAGTGTGAAAAGGTAGTACATGGGAAAGAAGAAAATTGCTGCTCTCAAACTCCGGGATGCAACAAGTGCGTCAAATTTCTTTTGGTGTCTTTCTGACAGGAATACACAAACCAGGAATATGAAATCGACGAAATTGGGAATCGGCGAGAATATGATCCCCATAAGTGACTGCGTGTTCACGAACGGGTTGATCTCTTCTCCGGGGACATTGTTGAGCAGGTACCAAGTGCTAGCGATGTCGGCAGTACTCATAATCAATAGTAGTCCTACGAACGTAGCTGCTCTCATTTTCTCTCTCCATTTTTCAATGAAGGGGCGCATGTAGTCATGCACCCCTCGCAGTTGGGTTTTCTCTGACTTAATGACTGCCTGTGTGGTCATTGAACAGATAATGGAAGGCGGTATTCCCAGCGGCGGCGAAGAAGCCGCCGATGAACGCCGCAGCCGCAAGTTCCGCGCCTTTCACTACAATCGGCGCAATCAAAAACGGCAGCCCCCCACTCACCTTGTCCATTTCCTCATCGGAGAGTTCACGGGGAGCCGGGAGAGCCAGGGCGGGTTGGAAGTGGCCGCAGGAGAGCGCGGGTTGCAATGGGGTGATGGTGATTGGATACATTTTTGACACTCCTTGTACTGATTGGTTGTGAATGTTCGCGTCACGAAGCGGGAAACGGATGGATTCGTTCTTGCCTGCTCCGACACAGTGCCGCTTGTCTGTGTACTTCGAGTAAAGATCAGCATCGCGATTCCTGCAAATCTCCCTTGTCGTGTTTCAGCCCAGCA
Organism: Pseudomonadales bacterium; assembly: GCA_023256835.1. Lineage (GTDB taxonomy): Bacteria > Pseudomonadota > Gammaproteobacteria > Pseudomonadales > Pseudohongiellaceae > UBA5078. The sequence goes on from JALREE010000124.1 coordinate 4,434, forward strand.
GGTTCAGGGACTCCAATTGCGTCTTGAAGGCAGGGGTGAGCAAGCCGACGGCCTGCATGTTCAGTGCGAGCTGGCGGAAGCGATCGCGATTGAGCTCCGGGTGTTGCAGACGGTACTCCCGCAGGTGACGTCGCATGGCCGGCAGCGGCCATCCCTGCGCCGTGGCGATCCGGGTGTAGATGTTCAGGGAGCCCGCCAGAGCCAGGGTGGCGTCAAGCAGGCTCAGGCTGCAGTCGTCGCGGGTTGGCTGATCCATGTCGGCGATGTGCTGGCGCAAGCGCTCGGTGCCGAAGTGCACGTGACGCGCCTCGTCACGCAGGATGTAGTCCACGGCATGGCGCAGGGCGGGCGCACGGCAATGCCGGCGCAGCTCCTGCAGTCTTGCCAGAGCCAGACTTTCGATGAGCACCTGACAGTAGAGCAGCTTGCGCTCCCAGGAGGCTTCCTGCAGGGCACGCTGGATCAGGCCGCGCAAGGCGTCGCTGGGGGGGTGGATGACGCCGACGGTATTGCGCAGATAGCGCGCGAAGAACTCCACGTGTCTGGCTTCGTCATGCACCTGCGCGCTGCACAGCAGCTTGAGCTGCATGTCGGGCAACAGTTGCACCAGCTGGGCACTGATCTGCAGTGCCGCCTGTTCGCCGTGCAGGATCTCGCTGATCTCCAGCCCGTGTTGCCACCAGCTCAATTCCCGCTGCCTGTCCTCTGGCAGCGCCTCGTAGGGAGCGAAACAACACAAGGGATTGCTGCTGCGTGAGCACGGGAACTCGCTCTGGCGCGGCCAGGCCACCCAGGGGATGTCGGTGCTCGCATTCCAGCTCCCCGCCTTGGCGAGCTCGTGCAGTCGCTCCAACGACTTGCTTTCGTGTTCGTACTGCCATGACAGCGTACAGAGTATCGAGGTGGTCACGCGTGTTGCAGCGCTGGCCGGCATTGTCCCATCCATGGTCACTCTCCTTGTGTCTCCTGCCTCCAGCTTAGACCGGCTTTGACGACTTGCAAGTCGCCACCTATAGTCGAAGACGACAGGATGCAAGGAGTGCATGTCATGAGTGGAGTACATCGTTCCAGTGGATGGGACCTGTTGTCCCTTTTTGAGGATCGGCTGGCAGCAAACGCACAGAAGCCGCTTTTTTCCTACCTCGGCCGCAACGGCGACGTGCGCGAGGTCTACACCATGCAGCGCCTGCACGAGGAATCTGCCGCCCTTGCGGCGCTGCTGCAGGCCCACGGGTTGAAGGGGGCCGTCGTGGCGTTGATCTATCCGCCTGGCAGCGGCTTCATCAGCGCATTTCTGGCGTCGATCATGGCCGGCGCCCGACCGGCGCCCCTGTGCAGGGCTCGCAGCCGCGACTGGCAGAGCATTGCCCTCACGCTGAAGCACTGCAGTGCCGCGGCCTTGCTGCTGCCCTCTGCCGTGGCGGAGTCGCTGCCGGCCGAGATTCGCGGTCTGCCGGGGCTGCAGATACTGTGCACTGACAGGCTTGCCGGGGATGCCCGCCAGTGGCGACGTCCCGACGTGTCGTCTGCCGACACCTGCTTCATCCAGTTCACCTCTGGCTCCACACGCATGCCGCGCGGCGTGGCGATCAGTCACGACAATATCCTGCACAACTGTGCGCTGATCGCGCGTGCCTTCGGCATCGAGGAGCAGGACGTCGGCGTCAGCTGGCTTCCCTTTCATCACGATATGGGACTGATCGGTCATGTTCTTGTCCCGCTCTATTGTGGCGTTCACAACATCGTCCTGTCGCCGCGGGATTTCGCGGCCCGGCCTCTGGCCTGGCTCGAGGCGATCGCGCGCTACGGCGGCAGCATCAGCGGCGCGCCGGATTTCGCCTATGCCCTGTGTGTGGAACGCATCGGTGAGGAGCAGGCATCCCGGCTCGATCTCAGTCGCTGGCGCCTTGCCTACTGCGGCTCCGAGCGAGTCAATGCCAGCACCATGGCACGCTTCACCCAACGCTTCGCCGTCAGTGGCTTGTGCCCCGAAGCAGTGACCCCGTGCTATGGCCTGGCCGAGGCCACCCTGTTCGTGAGCGCCTGCCGAGGGCTGAAGATGCATGCCCGGGAGGACGGACGCTGCGACGTCAGTGTCGGCCAGCTTGATGCGCGGCGCGATGATCCGCGCATTCGCATCGTCAGTCCGGACTTGGCTGCGGAGTGCGTCGCGGGTGAAGTGGGCGAGATCTGGGTGCACTCGCGCTCCGTCGCGCACGGATATCTGCTGGCAGCTGACGCGCAGGACAACGTGTTGAATGCCACGCTTGAGCGCGAGTCGGGCTACCTGCGTACAGGGGACCTGGGCTACATCCTGGAGGACCACCTGTATGTCACCGGCCGCCTCAAGAACCTCATCAAGCGGCGGGGGCGCAGCTTCCATGCAGAGGACATTGAAGGGGAGGCCATGGCCTTGTTGCAGGGGCAAGGGGTCGCACGTGCTGTCGCCTTCGATGTCGAGTCGGAGGATGGTGCAGCACTGGTCCTTCTTCTGGAGCTCGACGGATCGGTGGCCGCCGCGCAGGTGCAGGCACGACTTCCCGAGCTGCAGACTCGACTGTGGTACACACCGGGAATTCTGGTCTCGCGCATCCGTCTGCTACCCGAACGCTCATTGCCGCTGACCAGCAGCGGAAAACTCCAGCGTGGCCGTTCTCGGGAGCTCTTGCTGGCGGGGGAGTTCGCTCATGTCTGAGTCGATTGCAACACTCGTTCTGCAGCACCTGCGCGCTGCTTGTGATCCCGCGCCTGCCGCGCAAGGGCTGCAAGCGGACACTCCTCTTGCCACCTTGGGCATCCACTCGCTGCGACTCATCGAGCTGGTATACGAGCTCGAAGTGCGCTTCGACATTCAGGTGGATGAGGAACACCTGGCCCGTCTGCAATCCGTCGGGGATGTGCAACGCATGTTCGCTGCCGCACTGATGGCGCGCGAGCGTGATCCCGAAGTGCTGGCGCGTGAATCCGAGGGCTTCGAGCCATGAGTGATCGATACGTTTCAGGTCACCACACCGACAGCACACGCCATTCCGTGGCTTCGGCGCAGCCCTTGCAGGCCATCTGCGACAGCGTCGTGCAGCATCTTTCCAGGGTGGACTTTCAGCGCGCCTATGCCTTGCTTCCCGTAGCCGATTTTCTGGAATGCGGCGTTCGGTTCGTGCTGACGGAGACCGGTCTTCGTCCCGAGTTCACGCGCAGTGAATTTTCCGAGCAGGATCTTGTGCGTGCACGCTCACTCCAGACCACCGTCCTGGGCGCGCCTCTGCCGCGTACTCCCCTGGAGCGTCTGCACGCCCTGTTGCAGCGCTGCAGCGTCGCGCTCATGCAGCGCGGCCAGCCCTCGGCAGTGAACCTGCTGGCACTGAACCTGCTGTACCGACTGCGCCAGCCCCTGCGTCGCCAGCTGCCGTGGGCGCGCCGCCGTGACCAGGCCTGCGAGCTGCTCGTCAGCGTGTTGCTGCAGGAGCCGCTGGAGCGCGCCCGCCTTCTCTTGCAGCGACAGGCGCTTGGGCAGGAACAGCTGCGCCTGCGGCAGCAGCAAAGGCTGGGCGTGAACGGTCCGCCGCACTGGCCTGAGCGCGCGGCCTATCGAGCGTGGTTGCGGCAGAATCCGGGCTCTCGAATCCTCGTCACGCTGCACATGGGACATTATCGCGAGGCCTTCCACTGGCTGGCTGCCGAGGCAGAACCCGGTCGGCGGGTGATCTCGCTGCAGCGGGAGCGGGATGATACCGGATGCCAACGTCACCGGGTTGACCCGCGCCTGCAGCATCAGGTACTCGGACGCGGGCTCGAGACGACGGCCAGTGTCGTTGCAGCCTTGCGTGGCGGTGATACGACCCTCGCCATTCTCTGTGACCTGGGGCCGCGCTTCGGAGCGACAGAGGACGTGACGCTCTTCGGTCAGCCGTCCCGGCTGGTGCGCGGGCCCGCGCTGCTCGCCATACTCGGTCGCGCGCCGCTGGTGCCGTTCGTGACCCTGACGCGTGGCGGGCGTGATTGCATTGTCATGGCTCCGGTCATCGCGCCGCAGTTGCAGTCGGGTGAAACGCTGGCGCACGGCGTGCAGCGCATCACGGCGACGCTGGCCCGGTGCATCGAGCACTGGGTGCGCATGGCCCCGGAGCAATGGCGATTTCTGCCTGGGGCCGGCATGTTCCTCAACACGCCAGGTGGGCGCCAACATGAATGCTGACCTGTTCCGCAGCGAAGTGCTGCAAAGGCACAGTGGCATGGAGATGGGTGAAGTGCTGCAGTGGGAGCCGCCGCGCGCGCGCGTGCTGTTGTTGTTCTTTCTTGCTGCATTCACTCTGCTTCTGGGGTTTGCCGCGCTGGCTCCGGTGACCCGCAGTGAAGTGGTGCGCGGGGTGATCAGTGTCGATGGTGTGCTCGGCAAGCTGCATGTGCCGGCGGCCGGGCAGGTGGAGCAGCTGCTGGTGGAAGAGGGACAGCGTGTCGTTCGGGGTGAGGCGCTGCTGACCCTGACACCAGCCGCCTACGAGGCTGCCGGTCCGTTGTCCCATCGCTTCGTGGCGGATGCCCTGGCGCAGCAGCTAGGGGTGTTGCAGACCCAGCTCGAGTTGCTGCGCATGCGTGAGGCGCGCGATCGCGACGATGTGGCGCAGCGGCGTGAGGCGCTGCAGCAGGTGCTCGTACTGCAAGGTCAGGAACAGGCGCTTGTGCAACAGCGGCTGGCGCTGGCCGAGGAAGCCTTGCAGCGCAGTGCCATCTTGCTGCAGCGCCGTCTCGTCGCGCCTGCCACACACGCACAGGCGCAGGAGGCTCAGGTGAACGCCCGGCAGGCCGTTGTCGCGCAGGAACTGGCACGCGGCCAGCTGCAGGAAGCGCTGCTCGCGCTGGAGCAGGAGGCCCGGCAGGCCGGCATGGATCTGGCTGCCGAGACGCTGCGCGTGGAGCTGGCGGTGTCCCAGCTGCAGGTCCAGCAGCAGGAGCAGGCCCGCCAAGCCAGGATCACGCTGCGCGCACCGGTCGCAGGCAGAGTCACGGGACTGCTCGTCACTCAGGCCATGTCCGTGGATCCTGCCCGTCCCGTGCTGACACTGCTGCCGGAATCCGCTGATCTGGTGGCGAGGCTCTTCGTGCCTTCGCGTGCCACTGGGTCGCTGCAGACCGGGCAGGTGGTCCAACTGGTCTATGACGCCTTCCCGCAGAGCATTCATGGCAGCTTTCCGGCTCGCATCAGCAGTGTGTCGCAGAGCAGTGTGGATCCGCGCGAGTATCTCGTGCCCTTTGACACGCCAGAGCCCGTGTTTCTCGTGCAGGCGCAACTGCAGAGAGACGCCATGCCTGCCAATCTGCGCGCCGGCATGCAGTTCACCGCGCATGTGCAGACGGGGCGAGAGAGTCTGCTGGCCCGCATCACCGCGCCACTGCGCCGGCTGGAGTCGCTGCTGTGATGCCCGATCTGTTTGCGGGTCAACACGCCCTGCCCGTGATTCTGCAATCTGAGCGGGCTGAGTGCGGACTGGCCTGCCTGGCCATGATCGCCAGCTACCATGGTCGGCGCATGGATCTGAACACGCTGCGTCAGCGCTATGCGATCTCGGCGCGCGGAGCCACGCTGGGGGACTTGCAGGGAGTCGCCAGGGATCTGGCGCTGCAGACCCGGGCGCTGCGGCTGGAGATGGTCGATCTGGCGTCCCTGCAATTGCCTGCCGTGCTGCACTGGGACCTGAATCACTTCGTCGTTCTCAAGCAGGTCGGGCCACGGGGGCTGTGGATACATGACCCCGCCACGGGGCTGCGGCGCTACGCACTGGCGGAAGCCAGCCGGCATTTCACCGGTGTCGCACTGGAATGCCTGCCGCTGGCCGGCTTCGAGCGCAGCGAGCAGGTGCTGCGCTCGCGGCTGAGCGAGCTGTTCGTGCGCGATGCCGCGTTCTATCCAGCACTGACGCAGTTGCTCCTGCTGTCTGCGGCCCTGCAGGCCGCCAGCATCGGCAGTGCCTTCTACCTGCAACTGGTGATCGACGAAGGCATCGCGCGCTCGAACACCGACATGCTCACCGTGCTGGCGCTTGGCTTCGGCCTGCTGGCGCTGGTGAGTGTGGGGATGCGCTGGGTGCGCGGCATGCTGCAGCTGCACTTTTCCAATCAGCTGGGCTTCCAGATGGCGGGCAATGTGCTGCACCACCTGATGCGGCTGCCAGCCGACTACTTTGCCCGTCGCCACACCGGCGATCTGGTTTCACGCTTTGGCGCAATCCGCGAGATCCGTCAGGTATTGAGTGAGGAACTGCTCACAGCTGTGCTCGACGGCCTGTTCGCGCTGGCCGCCCTGCTCGCGATGTTCTGGTTCAACGCGCTGCTGGCAGTGGTCGTGCTGGTGTTCGTGCTGCTGGAGGCGGTGGTGCGCCTCGCAGTGACGCCGCTGCTGCGGCAGTTGTCGGAACAGCGCATTGCGGCCGAGGCCCGCACCAGCACGCAGCTGATGGAATCGATGCGCGCCATCGAGATCATCAAGTTCTATTGTGCAGAACTTGCCCGCATCCACAGCTGGCGTCATCACCATGCCGAGCAGATCAACGCGCAGGTCCAGCTCGCGCGAGTGCTCGTGCGAGTGGAGGCAGCCTATGGCGTCCTGCATGGGCTCGAGCATGTCCTGGTGGTCTTCCTGGCGGCGCAGGCCGTGGTGGCGGGCTCGCTGACGCTCGGTTTCGTCACGGCCTTCATCGCCGTGAAGTCGCACTTCGCGAGTGCCATCCGCGCCTTTCTCGACAAGCTGGTGCAGATGCGACTGCTGCGAGTGCAGCTCGAGCGCGTGTCGGACATCACCTGTGCCGAGCCCGAGTTCGCCTCACTGCATCTGCCGGCAGTGTGTCTGCGTGGGCCGGCGGCGCTGCAACTGGAACGAGTCAGCTACACCTACCCCGGCCTGCGCACTCCGGTGTTCGCCGAGCTGAGTCTGGTGTTGCGCCCCGGCGAGATCCTGGCGATCACCGGAGAGTCCGGTTGCGGCAAGTCCACGCTCATTCGTGTGCTCGCCGGTCTTCTGGAGCCGGACTCGGGGCAGAGGCTGGTGGATGGCGAGGTGCTGCAGGAAGCAGATGCCTTGCGTCGCTATCGGGACAGCTGCGCCGGCGTGCTGCAAGGAGAGCAGTTGCTGTCAGGCACGCTGTTGGAGAACGTGAGCATGTTTGCCGAGCACGTCGACGCCCAGCGCCTGCAGCAGGCGGCCCGGATGGCGCGCATCGACGGCTTCATGGCCGCGCTGCCCATGGGCTGGAACAGTCTGGTCGGGGACATGGGCTCGATCATGTCGGCGGGACAGGGGCAGCGTGTCCTGCTGGCCAGGGCCTTCTACAAGCAGCCTCGCATCCTGTTTCTGGATGAGGCCACCGCCCATCTGGACCCGGGTGTCGAGGCGGAAATCCTGCAGGAAATCAAGGCGCTGGGCACCACTACGGTGATGGTGACCCATCGCGCCGCGCCGCTGCAGATCGCGACGCGGGTGCTGCGGCTGGCGCAGGGCCGACTGCTCGAAGGGGCCTAGTCCTGCGCCTCCTCCACAATCGTGGAGATGGTGTCCTGGTCGTGAATCTGCTTCAGCGCGCCGGTGAAGATGTTGTAGTGCCAGCCCTTCAGGCTGAGCGTGCCGGCCTCCACGCGGGAGCGGATCCAGGGGTAGGTCATCAGATTGCGCAGGGAGTAGCCCACGGCGGCCTGCTCGCAGTAATTGAAGGTGGCGTGGTCGTCCAGCTTGGTCGGGTCGGCCAGCTTGGCCACGGGCGAGACAATGGACATCCAGCGCGCAATGAACGTGTCCTTGGGCATGGCTTCGGACTGCAGCACCAGGGAGCGAATGCCGCCGCAGCGCGAATGGCCCAGCACGATGATCTCGGGCACTTCCAGCACAGTGATGGCGAATTCCAGCGCGGCGCTGGTGCCGTGATAGGAACCCTCGATCTCGTAGGGCGGCACCAGGTTGGCCACATTGCGGATCACGAACAGCTCGCCCGGTTCCGTATCGAAGATCAGGGCCGGTTCCATGCGTGCGTCGCAGCAGGCGATCAGCACATAGTTGGGGCGCTGCTCCTGCGCCAGCTTGCGCAGTTTCTCGCGGTTCTCGGAAAAATAGCCGTTCTTGAAGCGCTGGTAGCCAGCCAGAAGTTTGTCACTCATGTTCTCGTCCTGTTGTTGTCACTGCGGCCAGCTGCCTGTCGCCGCTTGTTGCTGTAGTGTCTGAAACGGGCCGGATCACTCCGGCAGGATGCGCAGGATGCCGTTGCCCTCGGTGGCCACGTACATGTAGCCGTCCGGTCCCTGCTTGATGTTGCGCACGCGCCCGATGCCCGGAAAGACGTTCTCGCTGGCCACCACGGCGTTGCCTTCCAGCACCAGGTGCGCCATATAGTTGAACTTGAGCGAGCCCACCAGCAGGTGGCCCTTGAGTTCCTGACCGTAATTGTCGCTGGTGATGAAGGCCATGCCCGAGGGGGCGATGGACGGGTCCCAGTGGAAAACCGGCTGCTCCATGCCTTCAGCACTGGTGGCCTGGGCCAGCTTCTGGCCGTTGTAGTCCAGGCCGTATCCGACCAGCGGCCAGCCGTAGTTGAGCCCCGCACGGATGATGTTGATCTCGTCGCCGCCCATGGGGCCGTGCTCGTGTTCCCAGATCTCGCCGGTGTCCGGGTGCACGGTCAGGCCCTGCGGGTTGCGATGCCCGTGGGAGAACACGGCGGCCTTGGCACCGGGGGTGTTGACGAAGGGGTTGTCGGCCGGGATGCGGCCATCGTCATGCAGGCGATAGATCTTGCCGCCATCGCGCTCCAACTGCTGCGCGTTCTCGAAGTGCGCTCCGCGTTCGCCGATGGAGAAGTAGAGATAGCCCGCGCCGTCGAAGGCGATGCGGCTGCCGTAGTGGGCGCGGCTGCCGGTATTGCCCTCGCCCTTGTAGAGCACCTGCTGTTCCACCAGGGCTTTGCCTTGCAGCTTCGCGCGCATCAGCGCCGTGTGGCTGCCACCGCCGCCCTCGGGGCTGGAGTAGGTCAGGTAGAGCCAGCCGTTGCTGGCGTAGTCCGGGTGCAGGGCGATGTCGAGCAGGCCGCCCTGGCCGTTCACGTGCACCTGGGGCACGCCCTCAATGGTGTTGAGTTCGCCGCCGCGCACGCGGTAGAGCTGGCCGCCGCGATTGGTCACCAGCAGGTCGCCGTCGGGCAGCCAGTCCATGCCCCAGGGCACGGGAATCTCGTCGGTCACCAGTTCGGTGCGAAAGCCGGGCTGGGTCTGCGCCTGCAGGACTGCAGGGAGCAGGGTCACGGCCAGCAGGGCCAGGCCGATCAAGGGGGCGGTATGAAGCGGGCGGGGTGAGCGCATGAGCAGTCCTCTGCGGGGTGGGCCGGCAGCCTGGGCGCCGGCGGGTCAGCGCCCGATTGTAACCAAGTCGGCGCGCGTGGCACACCTCCGGCGCAATCCGCTAGACGGGCGTCAGCAGGCGTTCGCCGGCAAAGAAGGCCGCCAGATTGTCGATGACGAGCTGGCCCATGGCCTGGCGGGTTTCCACGGTGGCGCTGCCGATGTGCGGCAGCAGCACCACATTGGGCAGGGCGCGGAGGGCTTCTGGCACCTCCGGCTCGCGGGCGTAGACGTCCAGCCCGGCACCGGCAATCACGCCCTGTTGCAAGGCCTGGATCAGCTCGTCCTGGCGCACGGTGCTGCCGCGGCCCACATTCAGGAAGATGCCCTGTGGGCCCAGGGCGCGGAACACGTCCATGCCCACGAGGCCTTCGGTCTCGCGGCCGCCGGGCAGCATGGAAAGCAGGATGTCGCTCTCCTGCGCCAGCGCCTCGAGGCTGTCGTGGTAGCGAAAGGGCAGATCGGCCTGCCGCCGGTTGTGATAAGCAATCTTCATGCGGCAGGCCAGCGCGCGCAGGGCGATCTCTTCGCCGATGGCCCCCATGCCGACAATGCCCAGGGTCTTGCCGGCCAGGGACTGTCCGAAGGGGAAGGGGCCGTGCGACCACTGACCGGCACGCACGAAGGCATCGGCCTGCACGAGCTTGCGGGAGGTGGCCAGGATCAAGCCCAGGGCGATGTCGGCCACGGCATCATTGAGCACGCGGGGCGTGTTGGTGACCGCAATGCTGCGGGCGCGGGTGATGCCGAAATCGATGCCGTCCACACCCACGCCGAAGCAGCTGATGATCTCCAGGCCGGGCAACTCATAGATCAGCGGGTTGGTGGCCCAGGAGGCGGAGGCCACGGCGACGCAGTCCGGGGCGAGGCGCGTGATCAGCGCACGTTGCGCCGCGGCATCGAGCGGCCATAGCCTGTGGGCGTCGTAAGTGGCCTCCAGCACCGCGATGGTGTCGGCGTGAAATGCGTTGGCAATCAGCAGGGGCGGGCGACTGGTCATGGCGGCGATTCTAGCAGACAAACTCCGCGCGGCTGCGACAATCTGCCGCTTAGCAACGGCAGGGCCTTCGGGTACACTGCCCGGCAATGACGCAGCAGGTCTCTGCTGGCCGCGCCATCGGCGAACCGCACCATCCCACTACGACGAGGTGAATCATGAGAAGAATGTCCCTGCTGCAGGCTGTTGTTGCCGCATTCCTGTCCCTGTTGCTGCACACCGGCGCCTGGGCCCACAGTTCGGCCTCCGGCACCGTGCCTGGCAACGGCCAGACGGTCTCTTCCCCGGAAATGCTGATGTTGTCCTTCGACGGCTCCGTGCGTCTGGTGCGCCTGACCGTTGCCGGCAGCAATGGCGCCGTCGATGTGGGCTTCGTGCCGCAGGCCACGGCCAGCACCAGCTTCCACATTCCGATGCCCGTGCTGCCCGCCGGCACCTACCGTGTCGACTGGACCATCCTGGGTGAGGACGGCCATTCCGTGAGCGAGAACTTCATGTTCAACGTGGACCCGAACGCTCCGGCTGCCGTCATGCCCGAGCACGGCCACGGCGGCGACGCACACGTCCACTGATCATGCTTGATACCAGCCCGTGGGCGCTGGCGACCCTGCTGAGCAAGCTGGTCGCCTATGCCGGTTTCGTCAGCCTCGCGGGCACCTTGTTCGTCTTCTGGCTGAGCGCCCGCACGGCCAACAGCGCTGCACAGTCGTCATCCCCCGGTTGGTCGCCCGCGCTGCGGGCCCGGCTGATCTCCCGCTCCCTCGTTCTTGGCAGTGCCGCCCTGGTGGCGCTGCTGCTGTATTTCCTGCTGCAGGTGGGGCAGATCAACCAGAATGGCCTGCGCGGCATGGTCGACTCCTTCATGGCCGGCATCCTGCTGCGCTCCAGCGTGGGCTATGGTCTGCTGCTGCGGGCGGCGGCGCTGGCTCTGCTGCTGGCGGGTGTGTGGCAGGCGCGTCACGCCCTGCTCATGCCGGGGGCCATGCGCCTGCCCCCGCGCCTGCTGGTGAGCTGGCTCGCCGGAACTCTGCTCTTCGCGGTGTCCTTCGCCGTGCTCGGGCACGTCGCCAGCCTGAGCCTTCCCGCACAGATCGCCATCGTGCTGCACACCCTGGCCATCAGCCTGTGGGTGGGGGCGCTGTCGGCCCTGTACTTGCTCTGCGAGCGTGAGCCTGCAGATCGCGTGTTGCCGCTGCTGCAGCGTTACGGCCTGTGCGGCTGGGGCATCCTCGGCGCTCTGCTGCTGAGCGGGGTGTTCCTGCTGACCCAGTTGCTGCAGGGGCCCGCCGATCTGCTGACGACTCCTTACGGGCGCGTACTTGCAGGCAAGCTCGCGCTGGTGCTCGGCTTGCTGGGGCTTGGCGCGCTCAACAAGTTTCATCTCGTGCCCGCTGTCGCGCGCAATGGCTCTGAACGCCTGCGCCAATCCATCGCCTTCGAGCGCGTTCTGGCCGTTCTGGTGCTGGTGTTGACCGCCGCGCTGACCTCTCTCACCGGCCCCGCGCACATGGGCTGATCCAGCCCGATCCGTCCTGTGTGACGGATCTGCAAAGAAATTGTAATGTTCTGGGCGTTTCTCTAGACTGCAAGCCCATGACTTATTTCGAGATTGCATACACCGCGATTGGTGGTCTGGGCCTGTTTTTCCTGGGCCTCAAGTTCCTTTCCGAAGGCCTGCAATCCGGCAGCACCGACGCCCTTCAGCGCATTCTCGCCACCCTCACCCGCAACCGCGTTGCGGCGGTCCTGGCTGGATTTTTCATCACGGCAGTTGTCCAGTTCAGCAGCATTACCACGGTGATGGCCGTGAGCCTGGTGAACGCCGGCCTGATGGAGTTGAAGCATGCGATCGGCGTCATCCTCGGCGCCAACATCGGCACGACCATCACCGGCTGGATCCTCTCGATGAAGCTGGGCAAGTACGGCCTGCTGCTGCTGGGCCTGGGCATCTACCCCATGATGGCGAGCAAGTCCGTGGCCACCAGTGCGATCGGCAAGTTGCTGGTGGCTCTGGGGCTGATCTTCATGGGCATGGAGATCATGAGCGGCGCCTTCGAACTGCTGCGCGGCAATCCGGCCCTGGTGTCCTACATGCACCTGTTCGATGCGCAATCCATGGGCAGTGTGCTGGCCTGCGTGTTGATTGCCTGCCTGCTGACCGTCATCATCCAGAGCAGCTCGGCCATGCTGGGCATCACGATCACCCTGGCCTCCACCGGCCTCATCGATTTCCACACCGCCGTCGCGCTGATCATCGGCGAGAACGTCGGCACCAGTATCACCACCCAGCTGGCGGCGATCGGCGCCAACACTTCCGCGGTGCGCGCCGCACGTGCTCACGTCATCTTCAACATCTTCGGCGCGATCCTCTTCGTGACGATGTTCCCGGCCTTTGTCAGTTTCATCGACGCCCTGGTGGCGAACCCGGCCGATATGCTGAACCCCGATGGCAGCCGTCCGCACATTGCCTTCCACATCGCCATGGCGCACACCGTGTTCAATGTCATCAACGTGTTGCTGTGGATTCCGCTGCTCGACTATCTGGTCAAGCTGGTGGTGTGGCTGGTGCCCAGCGTCGGCGAAAAGGAAGTGCACAAGCTCAAGTACCTGGGCAATCGCGCGACCATGGCTCCGGAAGTGGCGCTGCAACAGGCGGATCTTGAAATGGACAACATGGTGGAAATCACCCGCGAGATGTTCAATCTGACGCGCGACTACTCAGTGGGCGAGCAGCACGACAAGGCGGCCTTCGAGCGCATCAAACACCTGGAAGACATCATCGACAACATCGAGGAGGAGATGATGAACTTCATCACCACGGTGCTGACGGATTCTGTCACCCAGGCGCAGTCCACTCGTGCCTATGGCCTGATCCGCATGGCCGATGAGCTGGAGAGCATTGCCGACAGCCTGCAGTCCTTCAGCATCTATCGCTCGCGTCTGTACAAGCAGAAGGAAGCCCTGAGCGAGGAAGCCTGGGTCGACCTGAAGACCTTCTACAACGAGGTGGACACCTTCGTGGGCCGCGTGGCGGGCGCCCGCAAGAAGCGCGCGGACTCCACGCGCATCACCGGTCTGCTGGAAGAGGCCAAGCGCTTGAACAAGATGGCCAACGCCATGCGCGACCGCCATCTTGAGCGTCTGCGCAACGGCACCTGTCAGTCACTGCCGGCGCAGACTTACAGCGACATGTTCGTGTCGCTGCGCCACATCAAGAACCACGCGGTGAACATCCTCGAAACCTACACGAATTGAGGGCGCGATCAGGTGCGCTCGAATCGTGTGTTCTTCCTCCGGCGCAGGCCGCCGTGGCTCCGTTCTGCGGCTGACCCGCACCGCTCCGCGGTTCCCTCCCATCGCCGGGAGCCACGGTCTCCCGGCTCGCTCGGTGCGTGTCTCTTATGCCGCTGAACAGAGCCACGGCGTCCTGCGCCTGACACTGTGCGATGCTTCCGCGCGCCTCATCGTCGTAGTGGGGAGGCCAAGGGTCGACCCCTTGGCTTCTCTCTGCGAGGGAGCCAGCGAGCCGAATCCTCGAATGCCGTTCGCTGGCAAAAGACGAGGTTCGGGGCGGGGGGGAGGCCGGGCAGCGGCATAAGAGAGCGCTGCCGAGTGAGCCAGGAGATCGCGGCTCCTGGCGATGCGAGGGCAGGCAGGATGCCCGCGGGTCAGCCGCCGCACCGACCACCCCCCGCCCCGGACCGCTCGAACCCGTCACGAGCAGCCACTGAGCGACACTCCACGCTGACCCACTCAGCCCTCCCGCACCAAAAGCCGGAAACTCAGCAGCGACACCACCGAGGCCGCCAGCATCAACAGCAGCATCGGGTACACCGTGCCATTGAAGATCAATGCCACCGCCTGCGCGGCCACCGCCGAGAAGGCCATCTGCATGAAGCCCGTGAGTCCCGATGCACTGCCTGCCAGAGACGGTGCCGCATTCAGCGCACCGGCCTGAGCATTGGGCAGGGTGATGCCATTGCCCAGAATGGCCAGCGCCACCGGCAGAAACAGTGCCGCCGGATGTGCGATGCCCAGGAGCTGCAACACCAGGGCCAGCACGAGCCCGGCGATGCAGACGCTGGAGCCGACTCGAATCATGCGCTGCAGGCTGTGGCGGCGACCGAAGTAACGCGTCAGGTAGTTCCCCGCCATGAAGCCCAGCGGCACGATGATGAAGTAGTAGCCATACTCGTTGGCCGGCCTCTGCAGCACGCTGACCATGATCTCCGGTGCGGCCGAGATGAAGGCGAAGAACACCACCGAGACGAAGGATACGCACAGGCTGTGGCCGCGGAAGCTGCGGTCCTGCCAGAGCCGGCCATAGGTGCGCAGCAGATCGCGCAGGCCGGAGAAGGCCACAGGGGTTCGCAGTGTCTCCGGCAGCTGCAGCCACAGCAGGACCACCAGCACCGCGCTGATCACGGCCACGAGCAGGAACACCGAATGCCAGTCGAAGCGCACCATCAGCTCGCCGCCCACGGCGGGTGAGACCATGGGCATGACCACCATGACCATCACCAGCGTGGCGATGACCGAGGCCGACTCCCGCGCATCGTAGACATCCCGCACGATGGCCCGCGCCACCACCATGCCGACGGCACCTCCGGCCGCCTGCACGAAGCGGCCGGCGATCAGCAGTTCGATGGTCGGCGCCACCATGCACAGCAGGGAGCCGATCACGGCGATGCTCATGCCGGCGATCAGCACGGGGCGGCGGCCGTAGCGATCGGAGAGCGGGCCGTAGGCCAGCGTTGCCAGGGCGATGGCAGCCATGGACAGGCTCAGGGTGAGCTGGGCCACGCCGGTGCTGACGGCGAAACTCTCCTTGATGATGGGCACGCCGGGCAGCAGGATCTGCATGGCCACCGGCCCGAGGGCGGACACCATGGCCAGCAGCAGGATCAGGCTGCGCGACAGTTGCGTGATGGGGGCTGGGGGCATTCAGGGACCTGTGCCTGGGGGCGCTTGCAGGACGGCATCACGGTTCTGCTGCGCTGCCGTGTTGCCCTGGGAACTGAGGATCACGCTGGAACCCATCAGGCGCATGCGCTGGGCCTGGCTGATGTCGTAGCCCAGGCCGAAGGTCTGGGCGTGGAATTCCTGCACCAGCTGCTGCGCCGGGGTCAGCGTCAGGGTCTCGTCGATGGCGCCCATCTGCACGCAGGACAGCGGACTGCCGCCCAGGGTGCTCAGGCAGATCGTGAGATCGTTCTGTGGAAACACCTCCAGCGAGAGGCCTTCCCCATGCGAGTGTAAACGGGGCGAGGCTTCAAGATAGTCGATGACCTGGCGCACGAAGGGGTCGTCGACACCGCGGATGCGCACAGGCAGCGACAGGCCCAGACGACGCAGCAGGCTCGGGTCGTTCTGCAGCGCCAGTTCGTAGTTGCGACGGGCAATCTCGTAATCGCCCTGCTGCCAGGCGGCTTCGGCGATGCGTGCCGACAGACGTGTCCGCAGCAGGCTCTCCTGCGCCGGCAGCTGCCCCAGCGCGCGTGCGGCGTAGGCCAGCGTCTGCTCGGGGTCACCGCGCAGGGCCGCGATCTCGGCCTGATAGGCGAAGTAGTAACCCTCGTTCAGGCTGAAGGCGCCAGCGGCACGCGCCTGTTCCAGCAAGCCGGCAATGACGCCCTCGCCCATGATGCGGACCAGTTCGGGCTCGATCCACTCTGGAATGTGCACATCCAGCGGGGCATAAGGACGCAGGCGGTTGAGCAGCACCTGGGTGTCGGCGAACAGCGCGGCGGCATGGCGGCTGGAGCGCCAGGCCTTGAAGCGCAGCGTCTGGGCCCGCAGACGCTCCTGCAGTGCGTCGGCGAAATCCAGAGTCGCGGCGTTTTCCAGAGCCTGTTCGTAGGCGGTCTGGTTGGCGATGGCGTTCATCAGCGCCGCGATGGAGTCCTTCTGCGCCTCGTCGGCACTGTAGGAGCCGGTGCGGTCGGGCTGGTTCAGGGCAGTGGCGCTCAGGGTGGCGGCATCGGCCGGATAGCCCGCCAGGGTCAGGAACATGGCGCTGACCAGGAAGTGCTCGGCGCGATTCATGACGCCCACGATGGGCTCCTGCTGATCCCGCCACACCAGCATGTTGTCCAGGGCGGTGCGGGCCTCGTCGAAGCGACTCTGGTTCATGTAGAGAAACAGCAGGTAGATCCACGGATCGCCCACGCTGTTCGGGTCCAGCACGCGAGCGGCGCGGGTCAGGTAGTCTTCGGCGTCCTCCATGCGCAGCATGCTGAGCGAGACCTCCGAGGCATTCATCAGGTAGACCGTGTCGGAATCCCCGCTGTCCTCGCCTGCCAGGGCCTCGTCCTCGGTGATCGAGCGGTCGCAGGCCTCCAGCGACTCGGCCGGGCGCAGCGCCGACAGCTCCACGGCGCAGAGGGTGTTCCAGGCGCGGCTGCGTTCGCGCGGGTCGTTGCTGCTGGCGAGCACGCTCTCGGCGCTCGCGCGGGCCTCGTCCCATTGCTGCATCTTGATCAGCGGCCAGCCACGGAAGGACTCCACCTCCTGGCCGTAGACGGTCTCGATCTTGTCGAGATAGTCCAGCGAGGCCTGCTGATTGCCCATGAGCTGGTGCACGTAGGAGAGCTGTGACAGCGTGAGGTAATGCCATTCCGGCGCACCGGAGGCGACTGCGCGGCCCAGGGAGCTGTAATTGGTGAGTTCCTCGGCGCGGTTCAGGTGAAACAGGGCGCGGGCCAGATTGCCCTCCACCCGCACCAGCACTTCGGCCAGGGCAAACTGGGCGGCGGCAGAGCCGGGCTGTTCGGCGATCCAGCGCTGGGCCAGCTCGCGGGCCCGCACGTTCTCGCGCAGGGCAAGAGCGTCGCAGATCTCCAGCGCGCGGGCCTCGGTGATGCCAAGCATGCCGAAGCACACGGTGGCGGCGCCGGGCAGGTCGATGCCGGCGAAGTCATCCTGGGCGCGGGCGGGGGCGGGCGCGAGGGTGAGTGTCAGCGCAAGCAGGGTGCCGGCCAGGGGGGCGAGCAGGGTGCGCTTGCAGGCAGGCTTCCACGAGGTTCGCCTGCAAGCAGGCTCCAACGAGGTTCGCAAGGTTCGCAAGGTTCGCGCGGTTCGCCTGCCGGCAGGCGCCAACGGGGCGTTGCGCATCAGGGCTCCGGGCGCAGCGTGGCGCGGGCGAGCGCTTCCATGGGCTCGCGCATGCAGTCGCGCAGTACCTTGCCGAGATCCGCCACGCCTGGAGCCAGCTCGACCCGGTGCCCGAGCACGCGCGGCAGCAGGGTCTCGATGTCGTCGGCACTGACGAAGCTGCGCCCGCGCAGGGCTGCCAGCACCTGCAGTGCCGGCAGCAGCAACACCATGCTGCGGGTGGAATTGCCCTGCAGCACGCGCTCGTCCTCGCGCAGATTGCGCGAGATGTCGACCAGGGCTGTCTTGATCGCGCGAGCAATCACCACCTCGTCGTCGATGGCCGCGCGAGCGGCCAGCACGTCGCTGCGACTGACCTGCAGCCTGTTGGCACTGCCGGTGTCGCGGCGGCTCTTCCAGGTCTCCAGCACGTCGAGTTCGCTGGCGCGGTCGATGTGCTGCATGCTGATCTTGAACAGGAAACGGTCCAGCTGCGGCGTGGGCAGCGGATAGGTGCCCACCAGGTCGAGCGGGTTCTGGGTGGCGATCACGAAGAACAGCTTGTCCAGGGCATAGGTGGTGTTGTCCACGGTGACTTGTTTCTCGCCCATGGCCTCCAGCATGGCGGACTGCACCTTGGGCGAGGTGCGGTTGATCTCGTCGGCCAGCACCACGTGGGCGAAGATCGGGCCGTGGCGGAAGTGGAAGCTGTTGCTGTGGGTGTCGAAGACGGCGCCGCCGGTGACGTCCGAGGGCAGCAGATCCGGCGTGAACTGAATGCGGCGGAAGGCGGCGATGGTGGAATTCACGCCCTCGGCCAGATCCTGTGCCGAGGGCACGATGGCTTCGCCCAGTGCCTTGGCCAGCGTGGTCTTGCCCGAGCCGGGGAAGTCCTCCAGCAGCACATGGCCGTCGGCGACAAGGGCGATGATGGCCAGTTCGATCACGTCATCGCGCCCGATCACCTGCTGGCGCACTGCCTGGGCCAGGCGCTGCAGCACGGCGACGGCCTGCTGCAGGCGGGCGGACTGGGCAGCGGTCCCGATCGCGGCGCTGTTCTCGGGGGCTGTCGGGATGCTGGTCGGGTCTGTCGCTAGTTCCAGGCTCATGCAGGGTCTCCGTGCCGCTGCCGCCTGGTCGCAGAGGACGCCGGCGGGCAGTGGGGGTGGGTGATGGGGTCAGTGGGTTTTCAGCCAGGGCACCGGGTTGAGAACAGCCAGCACATGGCGCCACCATGGCAGGCGGGGGCGCAGCTCCTCGCGCACGCGCCGCTGCAGCGCGAGCCAGTCCGGCTGGTCTTGTGCCTGGGGGCCTTGCCCCAGGGCGCTGGCGAGGTGAGCCCGCGTCATGGTGTCGAAACTGGGGGTCAGCGTCAGCAGGCGACGGGCGAAGGCCTCGCGACTCTCGCCATGACGGCGGTGCAGTCCCAGTGCGGCGAGCGTGTCGAGCGTGGCGCGGTAGCTCAGGCGGTAGCGCTGAGCCGGATCGGCATGCAGCGGGGCGCGCAGACGCTGGATCTTCACTGCGTAGGCGGCCAGCAGGAGGGCGAGCAGAGCAAGCGCCGTGACGCGGACGACCAGCCCCAGCGGGAAAGGGGCTTCCTGCTGCGAGGCGATGAATTCGTCGAAGCTGGCCTCGTCGCGCAGCATGTCGCCCAGCAGCTGCTGCAGGCTGTTCTGCGGGTCCACTGACATGTCCACCAGGGTGCGCGAGGGCGCCGGGTCGACAATCGTCCAGCCAATGCCGTCCAGGTAGATCTCGGGCCAGGCATGGCCGTTGATGGCCTGGATCAGCAGGGACGAGCCGCCTGCCCGGTTGCTGGCCGGCACGGAATAGCCCAGGCCCACGCGGGCGGGAATGCCGATGCTGCGGTAGAGATAGGTGGCGGCGAAAGAGAAATGCATGCAGTAGCCTGTCAGGTCGCCGAACAGAAAGGAGGCGGCCGGGTCCTCGGCATAGGCGTGCTCGTTCTTCAGGCTGTAGATGCCGTTGCGGTCGAGGTAATCCTTGATCACCAGCGCCTTGGCATACGGGTCATCGGCGAACTCGGGGCGCAGCTCCTGCAGCAGGCTGTCGGCCAGCTCGCGGTAGCGCGGATCATCCGGCAGTTCCAGATAGGCCTGGCGCTGTTCGGGGGTCCAGTCCGGGTCGCCCGCCTGGCGCCCCGTCAGATCGCCGAAATCGAACTGTGGCACCAGGGAGATGGCGTCATAGGTCTGCTTGAAGCGCAGGTTGTTCGGGTTGGGCGTGTTGACGTAGGCCACTGGGGTGTCCAGGCCGAAAGGCGTGCGATGAGGCGCGAGCAGGCCCACGGTGATGCGCACGCTCTGGCGCTTGTCCGGCTGCGGCAAGGGCTCGGCGATCTCGGCGCGGGTGGCGGTGAAATGGTCGATCAGGTCGGCATCCAGGCCTGGAATGGTCGGGTAGTCCAACAGGCTGCCGTTGAACTGGGAATAGGCCGACTCACGGAAATAGTAGGAGCCCCCCGCGGGCTCGTAGTCGTCGCGGAACAGCACCACGGCCACCGGTGCCTGCATGTCGCTGGTGTCGTTCTCGCCATCGCGGAAGGGGTTGTCGTCAGGCGCGCCGCCCTCGGCACGGGCGGCGCCCGTGAGGCCCAGACTGTCGGTCATCTGCGGCGTGGGCAGCCCGAAGAACTGCACATAGATCAGCAGCGAGAAACACAGCAGGCCCAACACGGTGAAATGGTAGGGCAGGCGGCGCTGATTGCCTTCCATCATCAGCAGGCCCGACAGCGCCAGCACCGCACCACAGCCCAGGGCCATGAGGATGGAACCCGGATCGATGCCGCGCACCAGCGCGAAGTCCCCGATGAAGAAGGGGCGGTGAATCATGCCCTGACGGTGGGCGGCCAGGGTGATGACGAAGG
>JALREE010000299.1 GCA_023256835.1 Pseudomonadales bacterium
AGTTCATGGCGGTGCTGCTGCGCATCCGCGAAAACCTGGCCGCCGCCGGCCACGACTGTGACACCCCCTGCTCCCCCGCAGACCACGAGGACCTCGACCCATGAAAGCACTAAAGACCCTGACCCTGTTGTTGCTTGTCCCGGCCGCCATCGCCGGCGTCTCGCTGTGGGTGTATCTGCAGGGAGGCCGCTTCGTGAGCACCGACAACGCCTATCTGAAGTCCGAAATCGTGGCCATCAGCAGCGAGATCTCCGGCCGCGTGGTGGAAGTGGTGCCGCGCGAGAACGAGCGCGTCAGCGCCGGCCAGCTGCTGTTCCGCATTGATGACGAACCCTATCGCATCGCCCTGACCAAGGCTGAGGCCACCTTGAGCAATGTCGCCAGCAGCATCGAGGGCGAGAAGGCCGATTACCGCAATGCCCTGCTGCTCGTCAGCAATGCCCGCACCGACGTCGATTTCCGGCAGCGCGAGCTGGACCGCATCCGTCAGCTGGTGCAGACCCGCGCCCTGCCCGCCGCCCAGCTGGATCAGGCCGAATACGCCTGGCAGAGCGCTGTCAATGCCATGCAGGCACGACAGCAGGGCCTGGAGGCCAGCCGTGCCAAGCTGATCGACCCGGAACTGCCCACCACGTCCCACCCGCGCTACCTGCACGCCCTGGCCGAGCTGGACAAGGTCAAGCTGGACCTCAGCCGCCTGGAGATACACGCGCCCGCCGACGGCATCGCCGTGAACGTGTCCGTGCACCCGGGCGAGTACGTCATGGCCGGCGCCCAGCTGTTCAGCCTGGTGGATGACAGCCGCGTGTGGCTGGAAGCCAATTTCAAGGAAACCGATCTGACCTGGGTGCGCCCCGGCCAGAGCGTGAAGGTGCGCATCGACGCCTTCCCCGATCGCGAGTGGGAAGCGCATGTCGACGGCATTACCCCGGCCACCGGCGCCGAGTTCTCCCTGCTGCCCGCGCAGAACAGCTCCGGCAACTGGATCAAGGTGGTGCAGCGCATCCAGGTGAACATCGCGCTGGATTCCGAAACGGGCGATCTGCCGCTCTCCGCCGGCATGAGCGCCGTGGTGGACATCGACACCGGTCGCCAGCGCAGCCTGCCCTGGGTTGACGGCGCCAGCCTGCCCGGCGGCAGCGTCGCAGCGCAGTAAGCGCATAGGAGCGCGCCCATGAGCAGCATCACCGCCCCCGCCGACAGCGCGCAGCGCGAGACGCCTGCCCCGGTGCCGGCCAGCGCCCCCGGCACGGCCGAGGAAGTGCCGCACCGCGGCCTGCTGATGCTCGCCATCATGCTGGCGACCATCATGCAGGTGCTGGACACCACCATCGCCAACGTGGCCCTGCCCCACATGCAGGGCAGTCTGTCCGCCACTCAGGAGCAGGTCACCTGGGTGCTGACGTCCTACATCGTGGCCTCGGCCATCATGACGCTGCCCACGGCCTGGCTGGCCGGGCGCTTCGGCCGCAAGAACATCTTCCTGTTCTCGGTGGGCGGTTTCACGCTCACGTCCGCCCTGTGCGGCATGGCCACCTCCATCGAG
Organism: Pseudomonadales bacterium; assembly: GCA_023256835.1. Lineage (GTDB taxonomy): Bacteria > Pseudomonadota > Gammaproteobacteria > Pseudomonadales > Pseudohongiellaceae > UBA5078. The sequence goes on from JALREE010000299.1 coordinate 1,547, forward strand.
CAGATGGTGCTGTTCCGTCTGTTGCAGGGCTGCTGTGGCGCGGCGCTGGTGCCGCTGGCTCAGGCCACCATGCTGGACATCAGTCCGCGCGAGAAGCACGGCAAGGCCATGGCCCTGTGGGGCATGGGTGTGATGATCGGCCCCATCCTGGGCCCGACCCTGGGCGGCTGGCTGACGGAGTCCTGGAATTGGCGCTGGGTGTTCTACATCAATCTGCCGCTGGGCATTCTCGCCTTCCTCGGCATGGCGATGTTCATGCCCGATTCCGAGCGCTCCGACCGCGCCTTTGACAAGTTCGGCTTCCTGCTGCTGGCGCTGATGATCGGCAGCGCGCAGATGCTGATGGACCGGGGCGAGCACGCCGGCTGGTTCGACTCGCGGGAGATCCTGCTCTACAGCGCTATCGTGGGCAGCTGCCTGTGGATGTACATCGTGCACACCCTGCGCACCGACAACCCCTTCCTGTCACCGGCCGTGTTCAAGGATCGCAACCTGCTCACCAGCCTGGTGTTCATCTTCTTCATCGGCATCATCCTGCTGGCCACCATGGCCCTGCTGCCGCCCTACATGCAGAACCTGATGGGCTATCCCGTGCTGGATGTCGGCATCCTGATGGCCCCACGCGGCATGGGCACGATGGTGGCGATGATGGTGGTGGGCCGCCTGGGCGGCAAGGTGGATGCGCGGGCGCTGATCCTGTTCGGCCTGCTGTGCACGGCGATCTCGCTCAATGCCATGACGCAGTTCAGCACCTTCGTGCCGGAATCGACGCTGATCTGGACGGGCGTGCTGCAGGGCTTCGGCCTGGGCTTCATCTTCGTGCCCCTGAGCACCGTGGCCTATGCCACCCTGGCGCCGCAGTACCGCGCCGAGGGCGCCAGCATCTTCAGCCTGTCGCGCAACATGGGCAGCAGCGTGGGCATCGCCCTGGTGATGGCGGCGCTGAGCCGCAACATGAGCATCAATCACGCCTATCTGACCGAGAACATCACCGCCGAGGCGCTGGGCCTGAGCCTGCGCACCACGCCGCAGGCCTTGCTGGACAATGGCGCGGGCGCGCTGCTGATGCTGGATGCGGAGATCACCCGACAGGCGGCGACCATCGCCTATGTCAACGACTTCAAGCTGATGTTCTGGGTGGTGGTGTGTGCCGCCCCGCTGGTGCTGCTGCTGCGCCGTCAGGCGCCGCCGGCGGCACCGGCAGATCAGCGCGGCAAGTAAGTGGCGTGGCAGTTCTCGCAGGGCGGATACAGGGCCTCGTTGCCGGCCGTGAACAAGGCCGCTTCATCATGGTTCTGGATGGCCCGCACTGCCTGGCGCGCTGCAGCCATCATCTGCTGGGTATACTCCTGCCAGTCGGCATTCTTCGCCTGCTCGCTGTAGGCACCATCCGGCCCGCCCTGGGCCACCACGGTGCCGGCCGCGATCACGGTCATGGCCGCCTGTTCCAGTTCCAGCCATTGCTCGTCACTGCGGATATCGCTGGCAGCCCACAACTTGTTGGTCATGGGCGCGATCACCGACAACATGACCTCGCGGATGTTCAGACCCGGGTCGGGCTGGGTCCAGGCCGGTGCCGCCGTCAGCAGCACCAGAGCACTCATTCCACTCAACAACACTCTTCGCATCGGGGTTCTTCCTGCGGCTCTCTCGAGCCGTGATTCACGACGTTTCATTCAGGATTGCAGTGCCTTGCCGGCGGCCACCATCATTTCCACATAGCGCACGAAACTCGGGTCCTCGCCGCGCAGCAGCTTGGGCAGCGCCTCGCGGAAATTGGGCTTGGCACACCATTCCAGGATGTAGTCCTCCCAGGAATTCCAGCGCCTCGCCTGCTTGGGTGCCATGTCGTCCTCATAGAGCAGCAGATAGGCACGCTCGAACAGCGAGGTCAACATGGCGAAGATGATGAGCTGGCGTTCCTGCTGCTCGTCATTGAGCGTGGTGGACTCCACCGAGAACAGACGCAGATCCGGGTTCTCCAGCGCCACCTTGAGAAAATCCTGGTAGTTGTCCGACAGCAACTGATAGACCTCTTCCTCTTCGTTCTCACGCTCCTTGTGCTGTTCGAAGATGAACACGAAGATGGCCAGCGGCAGACCGATCACGGTGACCACATAGCTCATCAGTTCCCAGGTTTCGATCGACATGATGTCCTCGCGCGGGGCGGCAACGGCAGTCATTATGCCCGGCTTGACCCGGCGCGGCCACTCGGCAGCGTGTCAGGCGGAAGGCTCGTCCTTGCCCTTGGCCAGTGCCTCGCGCAATCCGGCGAAGGGCGAATGGGTGGCGGCGGGCCGGGCCGAGGTGCCGCTGCTGCTGCCATAGCGCACGAAGTTCTCGAACTTGCTGTGCTCCTCGTCGTGGCAGTAAAGGCACAGCAGTTCCCAGTTGCTGCCATCGGCTGGATTGTCATCGTGATTGTGATTCACGTGATGCACCGTCAACTCGCTCAGATTCGCACGGGTGAATTCACGGGCGCAGCGGCCGCAGATCCACGGGTAGAGCTTGAGGGCCTGTTCGCGGTAGCCCTTCTCACGCTTTTCCATGTACTCGCGCTGTGCCTGCAGCACGCGGTCTGTCTTCGTCCGGCTGTCACGCGACTGGCTCATGGGACACCTGCTGCACTGTGCACGAGGGTCAGCATGTCGCTGGCGGCATCGGCGCGGCGAAACAACTCTTCGGCGTCGATGGCCTGCCCCACGAACAGCGCCACACCGATACTGCAGGACGCCTCGTAGGCAAGACGCTCGCCCTGCGGCTGAGCCAGCGTGAGCTCGAAGGGTCGAGCCAGCGCATCACGAATCCGCCGCGCCACCACGGCCGCTTTCTCCAGCGCCTTGTCCTTGTGCACATCGAGGCCTTCGAGAAGCACCACGAATTCATCGCCGCCCAGACGCACCACGGTGTCGTCCTCGTTCACGCATTCACGCAAGCGGCGCGCGGTTTCCACCAGCAATTGATCGCCGACATTGTGGCCGTGAGCATCATTCAGGGACTTGAAGCGGTTCAGATCCAGGAGCAGCTTGCCGCCGAAGCGTCGATGCAGGGCACTGTTCTGAAAGGCCGCCTCCAGACGCTCCTTGAGCAGCCGTCGATTGCCCAGTTGGGTCAGCGGATCGTGCAAAGCCAGGGTGTGACTGCGATGCTCGGCGCGCTCCTTGTACATCACCAGCAGGCCGATGGCGAACATCACCAGGGCCATGGCCGAGCCCATGAACGTGATGGTCTGCATGGTCGTGGAAGCCTGCAGGTCCACCAGCGAGGCATCCCCGATCAGCGCATTGAGCCCGCGCTGCAGGAACAGCACGATGCTGATGAGCGCCGCCACCACCACGATCCACTTGCCGCGTCCCACGCTGCTGGCAAACCCCTGCAGGATGGTGGCGATGATCAGCGCCGCCTGCACCGAGAACACCAGCGCGCTGACCACGACGCGAGCCTCGAAGGCGTTCATCAGGACCATGAAACTCAGGAACAGCACGCCCACCGGCGCCCACACCAGCAGACGGCTCGGCCGGCGCTGCTGGAAGCGCAGCAGTTCCTCGGCGAACAGAGCCAGCATGACGGAGGTGAGAGTGTTCGCGATCACGATGCTGAAGAAATCGGGCACCACGCCGCGCAAGGCGAGCAGCAGATACGTGAGCGTGTGCAGTGAAAAGGCGAGCGCCCAGCGCAGCAGCGCGCGGTCCTGCCACCAGCCCACCAGGGCGATGCAGGATGCCAGCACGGCGCCAACAATCATGTTGACCAGAAACAAGGTCTGAACATCGGTCAAGGAGGAGTCCCTCGGCAATGCCTGCGATGCCACGGCGAGCCGTGAAGCTCTGCCATTCGCCGGCGTGATGCCGCCGATGATAAGCGATTGCCGCACTTCTGCCAGCCACTTGTTCAGTTTTCGTGCAACACCACGGCATTGCGACCCGCGTGCTTGGCCTTGTAAAGCGCTGCATCGGCCTGGCGGAAGAGCGCTTCGCGACTGAGTCCTTCGCCCAGGAACAGACTCACCCCGATGCTCACCGTGAGCGTGTGCTGCAGACGGTGCGCCAAGCCATGCGTGTCCATCGTCTCCAGCTGGTAGGGCGCGGTCAGCGCTTCCTGCACCCGATGCGCGATGCTGCGCGCCCGCGACCGGGCCAGCACCGGATCGGCATCCAGCCCCTCGAGCAGCAGGACAAATTCGTCGCCCCCCAGACGCACCACCGTGTCATCCTGGGTCACGGCGTCCTTCAGGCGGTAAGCCACCTCGATCAGCAGCTGATCGCCCATTGCATCACCGTGGGCATCGTTGAGCTGCTTGAACTGATCCAGGTCCAGCACCAGCAGCGCGCCATGCAGCCCGCTGTGCCGGCTGCGCTCCAGGGCCTGCTGCAGTCGCTCCTGCAACACCCGGCGGTTGGCCCGCTGAGTCAGCGGATCGTGCCGAGCCAGACGCAGCGCCTCGGCCTCGGCCCGCTCCTTGTAAGACACCACCAGGCCGATGACGAACATGATCAGGCACATCATGCCCAGGGAGAAATACACCGTCTGCGCCAGGCCGGGAGTGAGGAAATCCAGACCCGTGCTCCAGCCGGCGAACAGCGAGACGGCTCGCACCAGGAACACCAGGGAGGACGCCATGATGGCGACGAAGATGATCCAGCTGCCGTTGCCGCGATTGCGCCGCAGGCCGCTGGTGACCACAAAGGCAATCAGGATGGCGTGATAGGAACTGGTGATGGCGCCATGCACCACGCGGGCGGCCAGGTCGTCCTGCAGCAGCACGAAGCCCAGCACGGCTAAGGGAGGCGGCCCCCAGATGAGAAGGGGTGACACCTGCAGCCGATGCAGCCGGCAGAGCCCCTCCGTGAACAGCGCGAACATCAGCGCCAGCGTGCCGTTGCCACCGGCAATCGAGAGCAGATCGGGAATCTGGCCGCGCAGCCTGAAGAACAGGAAGCCCAGCGGATACAGGGCAAACGCCAGCGCCCAGAGGCCAAGTTCACGGTCGCGGCGCCCGGCCACGAAGGCGAGACAGCCCGCGAGCGTGATGCCCACCAGCATGTTGACGATGTACAGGGACTGTATCTGATCCACGGTATCCAGGCCGCCGCAGGCAGCGGCGAGAAACTGCTCGCTCTATGAGCTTTTGCCGCAACATACAGGGAATGGCGGATGCGCGGATAGCGCGCATTCCGCCGCCCCCGCAGACAGAGTAAGAAGGTATAGCCCAGCGACACCATGTAGACCCACGGGTCAAGATCCACGTCGGCACGCACCCGCCCGAGGGCCGAACCCAGGGTGGCCGTGGTGTCGATGTCGATGCGCCACAGCGAGGCATTCACGAGCCAGTCATTGCCCAGCTCCCAGTCCACCCCGGCTCGGGAGGAAAGACCCCAGCAATCGTCCAGCGACAGGCCGGTGCCGGACAGTTCGGTCCTGGCCGAGCCACTCAGGTCTTCCTGGAAGAAAAAGGTGTAATTGACGCCAAGCCCGAGATAGGGCCGCACCGCACTGCTGCTGGCACCGAAGTAATACAGCGCACTGACCGTGGGCGGCAGGTGCTTGGTGGAGCCCAGATCGGTGGTGCGGAACCCGTAGCGACTCAGGCCGCTCACGCTCAGATCATGCTCGAAGGGCGTGGCCGCCAGCACTTCGACACCCAGGTTGTCCGACAGCATGTAGACGAGATTCAGACCCAGCTGCGTGTTGTTGCCTACCCCCGCCGCCGTGCCGGCCAGCGGGCCGGTGGCCGCCGTGTTGATCACGCTGCTCGACTCCGCAGGCTGCACGCTGGTGGCGCCCACGCGCACGATCACGTTGCCCTCCTCGATCGCCAGCGCCGGCACCGCGGCCAGCAACACGTCTGCACCCAGGATTGCCCTGCTCAATACCCTTGCTGGAAACTGGACTTGCGCGACTCAGCCCCCATTGCGCCCAATTCGGTGCAAGGGGTGTTCACCTTGCAAAAGGACTATGAGCTCTCCCACGGCTGCTGAGGCCATCGCATCGATCGTCACACAGACTGAGGGCTTTCCAGCTCCAGCGACGCCGAGTTGATGCAGTAGCGCAGGCCCGTCGGCTCGGGCCCATCGGGGAAGACATGACCCAGGTGGGCCAGGCAGTGGGCGCAGAGCACTTCCACCCGCTGCATGCCGTGGCTGAAGTCGGCCTCCTCCCTCACCTTCCCTGCCGCGACCGGCTGCCAGAAGCTCGGCCAGCCGCTGCCCGAATCGTATTTGGTGCCGGCATCGAACAAGGGGTTGGAACACACCGAGCAGCGATAGATCCCCGGGCTCTTGCAGTTCCAGTAGCGGCCGGTGAAGGCGCGCTCGGTCCCCTTCTGCCGCACGATGCGAAAGCCGTCTTCCCCGAGACTGCGGCGCAGTTCCTCGTCGCTCTTGATGCGGATTTCCTTGTCAGTCATGGTGCCTTCCTCATGTTCTGTGCCCCTGAAACTTGCGCTGCCTGTGCGCTGTCAATTTGCCGGCAGGCGTTTACAATAGCCGCCCTGACGCCAGCGCCACAAGGCATACGGCCACAACCCCAGGCACGGATCACGCCCCCCACTCCGGGCCGCCAGAGACACGAGCGATGAAGAAGATCAGACAGTCCGACAAGCTGAACAAGGTGTGCTACGACATTCGCGGTCCCGCCCTCGTGGAAGCGAAGCGACTGGAAGAGGAAGGTCACCGCATCCTCAAGCTCAATATCGGCAACCCGGCACCCTTCGGTTTCGAGGCGCCGGATGAAATCATCCAGGACGTCATCCGAAACCTGTCCAATGCCCAGGGCTACAGTGATTCCAAGGGACTGTTCTCCGCGCGCAAGGCCATCATGCAGGAATGTCAGCAGCTGCAGATCAGGGGCGTCGACATCGACGACATCTACCTGGGCAACGGCGTCAGCGAACTGATCGTGATGTCCATGCAGGCTCTGCTCAACAACGGCGACGAAGTCCTGATTCCGGCGCCCGATTACCCCTTGTGGACAGCCGCCGTGAGTCTCGCCGGTGGCACACCTGTGCACTATGTGTGTGACGAGGCGGCCGACTGGTTCCCCGACATCAAGGACATCGAGAAGAAGATCACGCCCAGCACCAAGGCCATCGTGATCATCAATCCGAACAACCCGACCGGATCGGTGTACAGCCAGGAGATTCTCGAGGACATCATCCGCGTGGCACGCAAGCACAAGCTGGTGGTGTTCTCGGACGAGATCTACAGCAAGATCCTCTACGACGACGCGAAACACATTCCCATCGCCTCGCTCGCGGACGACGTGTTCTTCATCACCTTCAACGGTCTGTCCAAGGCCTACCGTCTCGCGGGTTTCCGCTCGGGCTGGATGGTGTTGAGCGGTGCCAAGGACAAGGCCGAGAACTACATCGAAGGTCTGGAGATTCTTTCCAACATGCGTCTGTGCGCGAATGTGCCGGCGCAGTTCGCGGTGCAGACGGCATTGGGCGGGTATCAGAGCATCAACGAGCTGATCCTGCCCGGCGGACGTCTGCGCGAGCAGCGTGATCTGGCCTGGAATCTCATCACCTCGATTCCAGGCATCAGCTGCGTGAAGCCCCGCGGAGCAATCTACATGTTCCCGAAGCTGGACCCGCAGATGTACCCGATCAAGGACGACGCCAGGTTCGTGCTGGACCTGCTCGAAAAGGAAAAGATCCTGCTCGTGCAAGGCAGTGCGTTCAATATCACGGACTCCCAGCACTTCCGCATCGTGTTTCTGCCCAACGCCGATGTGCTGACGCAGGCCATCGGCAAGATCGAACGCTTCCTCTCGCGCGCTGAGTTCTGAGCCTTCAGAAAACCAGCGAGAAACCCAGAGCCGTGAGCGTCGCGCCGAGCGCGGCTCTGTCCACCTCCTCCCCAAGGTTCTCGCACTGCAGCGTGTAGTGCGCGAACTCGCGACGCGCACTCAGGCGCTGGCGAATCGCATCGAACACCTGGGCATCGGCCGTCTGCTCGCGCAGTTGCGCGTCGATCTGCGCCACCGGGAAGACGGCACGCAGGCACAGAGCCAGCGCGTCCAGCTGCGATCGGGCCGTCGCAAGATCGACATTCAGCCGAGTGCGTACGACTTGCGTCGTGTCAGACCGGCGACTGTCGGTCAGTGCGAAATGACGCAGGAAATCCTGATAATTGCGCTCGCTGGCGCTGGACTTGGCCTCGACGCTGTAACCGGCAATGTGGGGCGTACCGAGCGTCACCGCTTGCAAGAGGGGCATGGAAATCGTCGGTTCGTTCTCCCAGACATCGAGCACACAGTGCAGATCGGCACGCTGTTGCAAACGTGACATCAGCGCTGCATTGCTCACCACAGCCCCGCGTGCAGCATTGATCAGCAAGGTACCTGGACGAAGAGCGGCAAGACGCGAGTGTTCAAGAAGGTGCCAGGTGGGATGCGCTGCGTGGCGGACCAGCGGAGTATGAAGCGTGATGAGCGCGGCCTCCAAAGCCTCGTCCAGGCCACAGAAAGACACGGGCGCCGGGATTCCCTTTTTGCGCCAGTCGGCTTCGACCAGCGGGTCGCAAACTCGCACCTCCAGACCCAGTGTCTGCAAGGCGGCATGCAGGCGCGACCCCACCTGACCGAAGCCGACGATGGCGGCAGTGCGCCCCTGAATGGAGATACCACGGCAGTGCAATTCAGCGAGCACCGCCAGCACATACTCGACCACCGCATTGGCATTGCTGCCCGCCGCTTCGAACACGGCGATGCCCTGCTCCGCCAGCCAGGGCAGATCGAGGTGATCCGTGCCACTCGTGGCAGTGGCGACAAAGCGTACGCGGGAGCCGGCCAGCAGCGCGCGATCCACCCGGGTTATGGAACGCACCAGCAGCACGTCAGCATCCTTCACAGCGGCCGGTCCTATGGCGCGACCGGGCAGCAAGTGCAGCTCGCCGTGCTGCCGGTAGCGTTCGGCGACCGCCACGATGTTCTCATCTGCCACGATCTTCATCACACGGCTCCTTCGGTCACGGGCTGCAGGCCCTGCATCAAGGTGAGGTAGCGCTCCTGTGCCAGCGGCTCCAGGTCCAGGCTGGCCAGCAGGCGCGCGACACCCTCGATGTCCGGACTGCGCCAGCGCAGGCAGTCGCCATCGGCCAGAGAGAATGCCTCTGCCGGATCCTCCACGGCATCGATGATGGTGGCCAGTTGGCGGCTCAGGCGTGCGGCAGGTTCGTGATCCCGCAGCAACTGAGCGGACTTCCCGGCCCCGCGGTAACGCAGCAGCGCCACGTCTTCCAGATTTTCGTAGAGCTGCTCCAGCGTGCCGAAGTGCTGCAGCAGTGCGCGGGCGGCCACCGGACCGATGCCCGGCACACCGGGAATGGCGTCCACCGCATCGCCCACCAGCGCAAGATAGTCCGGGATCTGCTCCGCGCGAATGCCGTACTGCTTCTCGATGTCACTGCGAAAGCGCCGGGTATTGGCCGTGTAATCCCAAAGATGGTCGGCGTCCTGCCTCAGCAGCTGGGCCAGATCCTTGTCGCGGCTGACGATGCACACCGGCTGCGGCGCCACACGCCGGGACAGCGTGCCGATGATGTCGTCGGCTTCATAGACCCGGCTGCCCCAGGCCGGCACACCCAGCAGTGGCGCGAGCGCGGCGCAGGCCTCGAGCTGTCGCGCGAGCTGCGCATCGGGCAGTTCCCGATTGGATTTGTAGGCTGGATAAAGGCTGTGGCGAAAGCCGCAGAACAGACTCTCGTCGAAGGCGACGGCCACCTGCCGCGGGCGGGTCTGTCGCAGAAAGCGCTGCAGAAACTGGGCAAAGCCAAAGAACGCACTCAGATCGTCGCCAGCGTTAGAGCTCACGAGGTAGTGCGGCGAGAACCAGGCCTGAAAGATGTAGATGGAGGCATCGACCAGATAGACGGGCTCGCGCGGCAGGCGGCTCATGGGCTCAGGCCTTGCGTATCCAGTAGTGATAACGCTCGTCCTGCTGGGTGCGCGCCAGCAGCTCGTGTCCCAGAAAGAGACAGAACTTGGGCACATCCCGCGTGGTGGAAGGATCGGTCGCGATGACTTCCACCACCTCGCCCGAGGCCATGTCCCGAATGCGGTTGTGCAGCAGCATCACCGGTTCAGGGCAATACAGGCCGCAGGCATCCAGTTGCACACTGGCTTCTGGCAGGGAGGAAGTGGTTTGCGTCATGCCGGAATCTCGCGGTCAATGCGCACTCAGCGCAGGGAAACAAGGGAACAGGTCTCGGTGGCCGGGTCGAAGCTGATGGCGATCTCACCACGCTCCAGCTGGCGTCGCAGCATGGCCACCTTCTGCGCCAGACTGTAGGTCTCGTGGCCGTAGTCCGTGCCCTCGCGCGTGGCGAACTCTTCCAGCACGGCGGTCACGGTGTCGGGAGCAAGCTGTTGCCATGGTATCTGCATGGGATCTCAGCCAATGTTCATGAGGTCGATGCCCAGCGGCTCATCCTTGATCGCCTTGAGACCGGCGAAGGGGAAGAGCTTCGGATCGGCCAGCTGGGACGGTGCGACATTGCAGATCGCACGGAAGATGCTCTCGACGCGGCCCGGCGTCGCGCGATCCCACTGCTTCAACATCTCCTTGATGTTGCGCCGCTGCATGTTCTCCTGCGTGCCGCACAGATTGCAGGGAATGATCGGGAACTGCTTCAGCCTGGCGTAGCGCGCGATCTCCTCTTCGCTGCAATAGGCCAGCGGGCGGATCAGCACATTCTGCTTGTCATCGCTGAGCAGCTTGGGCGGCATGGCCTTGAGGGTGCCGCCGAAGAACATGTTCAGGAACAAGGTTTCCACGATGTCTTCGCGGTGATGACCCAGGGCCACCTTGGTCGCCCCGATCTCGCGTGCATAGGCATACAGGCTGCCGCGACGCAGGCGCGAGCACAGGCCGCAGAAGGTTTTCCCTTCCGGCGTCTTCTCCTTGACGATGGAATAGGTGTCCATCTCGATGATGTGGTAGTCGACACCCAGGCTGCTCAGGTACTGCGGCAGCACGTGTTCAGGGAAGCCCGGCTGCTTCTGGTCCAGATTCACGGCGATGAGCCGGAAATCGATGGGGGCGTGCTTCTGCAGACTCAGGAGGATGTCCAGCAGCGTGTAGGAGTCCTTGCCGCCGGACAGGCAAACCATCACGAGATCGCCCTCCTCGATCATGTTGTAGTCGGCAATGGCACGGCCAACGTCGCGGCGCAGATTCTTGTGGCAGCGATTGAGCAGGCGCTGGCGCTTGATGGCCTGAGCGTCGAGTTCGTGGGCGCCCTGGATGGCGGGGGTGGCAAGACTGGTCATGGTGTCACCTGAAAGATTCATGCGTAGAACCGTGCCCCGGCGGCGGCCATGGCACGCAGCCTGGGGGTGGGATGGTAGAGCGGCCCCAGCGCAGCATGCGCGTCAGCCAGTGCACAGAAGGCCGCGAGACCCTGGCGCTCGAGATAACGCAGGGCGCCGCCACGAAAGCGCGGAAACCCCAGACCGAGCACCAGGCCCGTGTCGGCCTCGGCCGCCGTGTCGACAATGCCGTCTTCCAGACAACGCACCGTCTCAAGGCAAAGCGGCAGCATCATGCGATCGACGATCTCCTGAGCCGTGAAGTCGCGCTGCGCCTTCTGCTGGCTGCGGATGAGCGCCAATGCCTCATCATCGACCTGTTTCTGCAGACGGCCGCCGGCATCGGGACTGTAGCGATAGAATCCGGCACCGGACTTCTGGCCAAGCCGGCCGTGCTCGAACAGCAACTGCGTGGCGGACTTGAAGTCGTACTGCATGCGCTCCGGAAAGCCCTGCGCCATCACGGACTGGGCGTGCACGGCCGTGTCGAGGCCCACGACATCGAGCAGCCAGGCAGGACCCATGGGCCAGCCGAAGTCTTCCATCGCCGCGTCGATGGCACGCAGATCCGCTCCGTCGCGCAGCAGCATGGCGAAGGCGCCGAAATAGGGAAACAGGATGCGGTTGACCAGAAAGCCCGGGCAGTCCCGCACCACGATGGGGGTCTTGCCCAGGCGCTGGGCGGTGGCCACCGTGCTGGCGATGCTCTGCTCGCTGCTACCCTCGCCCCGGATCACTTCCACCAGAGGCATGAGAGGGACGGGATTGAAGAAGTGCATGCCGCAGAACTGCGCTGGGCGCTGCAAAGGCTGTGCAAGGGCGGTGATGGAAATCGTGGACGTGTTCGAGGCCAGTATGGTCGTGGTGGGCACCTGCCGCTCGACTTCGGCCAGGACGCTCTGCTTAACGACCTGCTTTTCCACCACCGCTTCCACCACCAGTTCGACTTCGGCAAAGCCGCTGTAATCCAGCGTCGGATGGATGCGGCCCAAAGCTTCGACTGCCTGCGCGCTGCTCAGCCTTCCCTTCTGCACCTGCCTCGCCAGCAACTGCTGCGCTTCCTTCATGCCGGCATCGAGGCCTGCCTGAGCGATATCCTTCATCTGCACGTCGATGCCTTTGAGGGCGGCCTGATAGGCAATGCCACCACCCATGATGCCGGCCCCCAGCACAGCGATGCGTTCCGCCGCCTTGCCGCGTGCCGCCCAGGTGCGGGTCTTCTGTCGCAGATGCTGATCGGCCACGAACAGGCCCGCCAGACTGGCTGCAACATCGGTCTTCGCCAAGCTCACAAAACAAGCTGTTTCATGTGCGAGGGCCTCCGCTGCCTGGACAGTCACGCTGCGCTCCATCAGCTGGAGTACCTGCGCCGGGGCGGGATTGGGATTGGCGCCGGCAGCCTTCAGTTGCGATCGCACCGCAGCGAACACCATTGCGCTGGAGTCTACCTGAGGCAATGCCGACTGACGCTCGCGGCGCAGTTGCTGCCAAGCCTGCGGCTGTCGCAGTGCATGCTCGATGTGCTCGATGCCGGACTCCAGCAACAGCTGGGCATCCACCAGCGCGTCAATGGCGCCGGCAGCCAGGGCCTCGTCTGCCGTGTGCGACTGACCGGACACGATCCAGCTCACGGCAGCCTGCAGATCCATGATGCGCGGCGCCCGCACGGTGCCACCAAAACCGGGGCAGATGCCCAGCCCCACTTCGGGAAAGCCCAGCACGGCCGCCCGCGTAGCGAGCCGATAATCCGTGGCCAGACAGAATTCGAAGCCCCCGCCCAGCGCCTGGCCGTCGATCAGGCTCACCGTGGGCATGGGCAATGTGGCCAGCGAGTGAAAGATCGCATTGCTGTGCGCCAGCCATGCGCTCAGCTCGGCAGCGGGCAGGCGAAACAGGCTGGAGAACTCGGCGATGTCGGCCCCGGCAATGAACCCGCTCTTGGCGCTGCTGCACAGCAGGCCGCGCAGATCGCTGGCGGCCACCACGGTCAGCACTTCTCGCAGCTCATCCAGGGTCTGCCGGTTGAACTTGTTGACGGGAGAACCCACGAGGTCAAACACCAGATGTCCGATGCCGGACTCGAGCCGTGTCAGACTGAGGGCATTTGCGTGAAACATGCAGGAGCTCCGCCGTGGGTGAAAGTGGCCCGCATTATAGTCAAACTGCCCAGGCATAGACAGGACGCCGCCTTGTCTTGCCGGCGAGGCGTCCCGCACAATAGCGCGCAAACCCTGCCAGGAGAGGCTGCCATGCGCTTGACCCCACTCACGATGACTGCCCTGATGCTGCTTGGCGGCACTGCCACTGCCGCCGAGCATGCCACCATCGTGCTGTATCACCACATCTCGGAATCCACCCCGCCATCAACGAGTGTGCCGCCCCAGCGCTTTCGCGAGCACATAGATCATCTGCGCGACAACGGCTTCCATGTCATGGGACTGCCGGAATTGCTCGATGCCCTGCGCAATCGGCAGCAGGTGCCCGACAAGACCGTGGCCATCACCTTCGACGATGGCTACATCTCGATCTACGACACCGCCTTTCCCATGCTGCAGGAGTATGGCTTCCCCTTCACGGTGTTCATCAACACCCAGCCGCACAATGACCAACAGGCCGGCTACATGAGCTGGGCGCAGATTCGCGAGATGTCGGATGCCGGCGTGACCATCGCCAACCACATGGAGAATCACCCGCACATGGTGGACGCGCTTGCCGGAGAGGACGAGGCCGCGCGCACGTCGCGACTGCGCGAGGAGTATCTGCGGGCCCAGGCGAAGATCAAGGAAGAAACCGGGCAGGATCACGCCTTCATGGCCTATCCCTACGGGGAATACGATCTGGCCAACAAGGCCATGTTCGCCGAACTGGGCGTGATCGCGCTGGGCCAACAGTCCGGGGCGGTGGGCTTCGACTCCGACTTCCTGGCTCTGTCCCGCTTCCCGTTCGGAGGCAGCTTCACCGAGCTGAGCGACTTCGCCCAGAAGGTGCAGACGCTGTCATTTCATCTGCTGCAGGTGGACCCGGAAAGCCCCATGACCCAGGACACCAGCCCCGATGTCACGCTGCAGTTCGCGCCGGGCGACTTCAACTTCCGCCAGCTGGGCTGTTACGCCGGAGGGCAACCCATGCAGATGGAATGGCTGGATCAGGAGAACGGGCTGGTGAAGCTGAGCACGGAGCAGACTTTCAACCTGCGGCGCTTCCGCTATCTGTGCACCGCGCCGATGCGCGGCAGCAATACGCGATTCTTCTGGTATTCCAAGGACTGGACGCGCTCGACGCCCACGAATCAGGACTGAGACTCAGCCGCGCTCGTCACGCTCGTGCAGGTCGTTGATGCGGATCATGTCGCGGATCTCAGCCACATAGGCGCGGCCGCGTTCCGAGTAGCGGGTCAGGCCATCGGCCAGCTGGTGGGAGTTGAGCGGCTTCTGCAGCAGACGCATCTGCGCGCGCAGCTCGCGGAAGTAGTCGTAGGTCGGATTGGAATTCAGATTGCGGTAATAGGCCTTCACGGCAGCTTCCACCGACGCGAAGGCCCGCACCTCGTGGCTGGCATCGGAGGCGCGGCGTCCGGGAATCAGGCCGCAGCCCTCATCGAAACACCATTGCCCGAAGATGTTGTTGCCTTCCTTGGCGAAGCGCGACGTGCCCCAGGCGGACTCGGTCGCGGCCTGGGCCAGGGCCAGGGACGGCGGAATGATGTCCACTCGCAACAGCAATTCCTCGACCATGTCGACCACGGGCATGTCATTGCGGGGGAGACGGTATTCCGCGGCAATCAGATCCAGGCTGTGACGCTCCAGAGGGCTGAGCAGGCCCCCGCCCTGCAGGATGGCGCGGAATTCTTCGAGACGGGAGCGGGTCTGCAGTATGCGGGCATTCTGCTCTTCGATGAACACTTCGAAGTAGGCGAAGAACGCCTGCTTGCGGGCCTCGATGCTGGTGAAAGCATCGAAATCGGGCATGGCATCGCGAACTTCCTCGACGGGCTCTTCCACCTCGGCGGGCACTTCGACGGAGCCCTCGCGCCACGCCCGCAACTGCAGGGCCACCACCAACGCCAGCAGGATCACGACGGTGCAGACTTGCACCAGCGTGGACGTGCGGGGGAATGCCAACAGTCTCAGTAATGACAATTCAAGGGCCCTGTCAGTGGCTGCGGGAGGGTTGAACGAGGGCGACCCTACGCGAAAGGATCGTTTTTTGCAAACCAGGCAGGCTCAGTGCTGCCCGCCTGCACAGTCAGGAGACCGGGGCGCGACACCATTCTTGCGCGCCCATTCCTCGGGGGTATAGGTGTGCAGAGCCAGGGCGTGAACCCCGTCCCGCAGCTGCTGTTCCAGCAATTGGTAGAGGCGCTGATGGCGCTTGACCGGGCCCAGCCCTTCGAACGCCGTCGACACAGCCGTGACCTTGAAATGCGTCTCGGTGCGCGGGCCGGCATGCTTGTGGCTCTCGTGCAGGATGTCCAGATGGGCCAGCGGCAGGGCTGCGCGCAGGCTTGCTTCAATGCTGTCTTGTACCGTCATGGTGATCTTCTCTCGTGCAGTT
>JALREE010000198.1 GCA_023256835.1 Pseudomonadales bacterium
GTCCGAACTACAACAACAATCAGGCTGATAATCGGAGAGAACCATGCAGCAGATGAACAAGCGCGCGCGACTGCGCTACCTGATCCATTCCGCCCTGGCGGCGTCCCTGTCCCTTCCCGTGCTGGCCCTGGCTCAGGCTCAGACGCCCGCAGCCGACGCCCCCGAAGTCGAAGAAGTGGTGGTCACCGGTTCCTATATCCGGAATTCGGCGTTTGCGCAGAATTCCCCGGTGGATACCGTCAGCCAGGCGGATCTGTACGACTCAGGCGCGCCCAGCGTGTCCAACTACATCCGAGAACTGACCTATACCCAGAACACGGACGTGGTGGCCAACGTGCTGGCCGGCCAGGATGGTGCTCAGGACGCTGTGGGCGCCTCATTCAATCTGCGCGGTCTGGGGGAGAACTCCACGCTGACCCTGGTGGACGGCACACGCACGCTTTCGCCGGCAGTCTCCAGCACGCTGCCCGAGATCGCCATTGAACGTCTGGAAATGGTGCTCGACGGTGGTTCGGCCCTCTACGGCTCCGACGCGGTGGCGGGGGTGGTCAATATCCTGCCGGTGAAGGAATTCGAAGGACTGCGCGTACGCACCTACTACCAGACCACGGATGAGCGGGGAATGGAGGAAACCACGGCTGCCTTCATGTACGGCAAGACCTTCGACAATGGCCTCTCGTGGGTGTCGGCGTTCGAGAACAAGAAGAAGACGCCGCTGATGCAGTACGAGCGCCCGCGCGAGTGGGAAATGGCCTATGGTTCCTCCACCTCCGGCAACCCAGGCACCTTCCGTCGCGTGACGACACCAGCACCGCCCGGCGTACGTCTGTACCAGCGCCACGGCGGCGTGGTGTCGACAGCGGCCTCCAACCGACTGTTGATCGACCCTTCCTGCGGCACTTTCAATGATGGCTATCCCGGCCACGGTCAAGGCAAGTACAGCACCCCGTCGGGTGTGCCGCAGCGCAATGCTGCAGGCGCACTGACGGGCAACTGCCTGTTCGATTACACCAAGCAGTTCCAGTACTCCACCGAGGAGGAGAACTACAACGCCTACAACTCGTTGAGTTGGGAAGCGGCGGACTGGCTGCGTCTGAATGCGACGTTGAACAATTCCTACCGCATCTCCAATGGTCGCACCACGTCGACCACCGCGATCTCGGGCAACAACCAGAACGTGCTTTACGTGCGTGCCAATCACCCGGCGAACCCTTATGGCTTCGACGTGGTGCCCTGGAACTGGCGTCCGATCACTGAGTCCTACACGCATCGCCCTAGCCACATCGAGGACTCCGGCGGCTCGCGTGCCTTCGAGACGCACACCCAGCTCAATCGTCTCAAGCTGAGCGCCGAGTTCGATCTGACCGACACTTGGACCGGCTACACCTACTACGCGAAGCAGGACAGCCGGCAGATGAGCGACTCCTTTTCCGTGCATCTGGGCAAGCTGCAGCTTGGCCTTGCCGGCCTGGGCGGCCCGAATGGCAATGAATACTGGAACCCCTTCGGCTCCGCCGATCCGCGTTCACCGTTCTACGTCGAGGGGGTCACCAGCAACTCAGCCGAGATCACCGAGTGGCTGTTCGAGCGCGACAAGAACCGCCTGACTCAGACCGAGGAACTGGACATCTGGGAAACCGTGTTGACCGGTGAGCTGTTCGATGTGCCCGCCGGAGCGGTGGCCATGGCGGCCGGTTATCAGTGGCGCGACTTCGTGGATGATCGTTACGCAAACCCCGTGGACGCCGCTGGCTGGGACTACAACACCGTAGTGGGCGCACCGCTGCCAACGGACGAGCATTACTTCTCCGAGGTGCGTGCCGCCTTCATGGAAATCGAAGTGCCCATCCTGGAAACCCTGGCGGTACAGGCTGCCGTGCGCCACGAGCAGTTCAAGGACTTCGGTCTGGAGGCCACCACGCCCAAGATCGCTGTGCGCTGGGAGGCCATGGAGGGGCTGGCGATTCGCGGCTCCTGGGGCGAGAGCTTCCTGGCACCGACCGCCGTGCAGGCGCGTCCCTACGTGAAGGATGAAAACTGCGGCGAGGTGTTCAGCGGCCGTGACCCGTTCACCAACAACCTGCTGATCGGGGCGACGACCTGCTCTGCCGGTAATCCCAACCTGTCGCCGGAAACGTCCGAGATCAGAAACCTCGGGCTGACCTGGCAGGCCAGTGGCGCATTGGAAGGCTTCGAGATCTCCCTGGATTATCAGGAGATCGAGTACACCGACCGCATCCGCTCGCTGACCACGCAGGACACGGTGACCTTCCAGTTCCAGCAGTTCCTGGGTCAGACCGGCATTGCCAACTACGACTACACCCCGGGCTCCGCCACGCGCAACGCAGCCAATGCCTGGCTGACCGATTACGCCTCGCGTCCCGGGGCTTCCGTGGATCGTCGTCAGGACCAGTCAGTGGACGCGGTCTACACCCAGGCGCAGAACATCAGCTCGGTGTGGATCGACCTGTTCGACGTCACTGCCTCTTATGACTTCGACACGCAGGACTGGGGTTCCTTCAGGACCACCGCGCAGACCACCTACTACAAGGCCTATGACTATCAGGACTTGTTTGGTGGGCGGCAGGAAGCGGTGGGCTCGCAGAACGCCAACACCGGCATCGTGCCGCCCATGCCGAAGTTCCGCAGCAATGTGCGACTGAACTGGTTCATGGATCAGCACAGTGCGTCGATCTCCGCCAACTACTGGCACACCGTGACGTACAACGACGTGACGGTGGATGCCTACAACGATGGCTGGGTGGCTCCGCGCACGATTCGTGGCGAGATGCGCTTCGATGCGCGCTACTCCATCGTGCTGGACGACTACTTCGACAGCGAGTTCAACCTGAGCTTCGGCATCAACAACCTGTTCGACAAGCGCCCGCAGCGCATGCCGATGCAGGGCGGGTTCGAGACGCGGCTGTCCACGCCGTGGGGGCGTCAGTTCTGGGCCTCCATCGAGTGGACGCCTGGCGCATGATCCGGTAAGGACTGGCGGGCGGGGTGCGCTCGCCAGTCCGTTCCAGAGGGCCGACACTTTCCTGTGTCGGCCCTTTTTTTACCAGTAGGCTTCGAGAGTGATGTGCCCGGTGCGGCCCTCGACGCTGCGCACGAAACCGCGCTGCTGCAGGGCCGCGAGGGCGTCCTGCACCATGCCGGGATTGCCGCACAGCATGAAACGCGAACGCTCCGGCGCAAAGCTGCGGCCAGCCACACGCTCGAGCGTGCCGCTGCTGATGCTGGCGGGAATGTGGCCGTGCACGGTGCTCTCCACCTTCTCGCGGCTGACGAAGGGGATGAAGGTGAAGCGCTCGCCGTGTCGGCTGCGCAATTGCTCGATCAGCGCGTGGTAGGCAATGTCGTGCCAGTGGCGCACTGCATAGACCAGCACGATATTGCCGAAGCGCTCCCAGGGCTGCGGCGTGCGCAGCAGAGACAGAAACGGGGAGACGCCTGTCCCGGTGGCGAGCAGCCAGAGGTCCTGTCCATCCGGCACCTGATCCAGCGTGAAGCGACCTTCCGGCGTCTGCTGAACCCAGACGCGATCGCCCTCTTTCAGGCGGCCCAGCGCGGACGACAACTGCCCGTCAATCGGGGTGTGGAAGAAGAACTCCAGCGGGGAAGTGCCAGGGCTGCTCAGGATGGAGTAGGGCTCGGCAACACGTTCGCCAGCGATGTCCAGGGCCAGCGCAGTGTACTGACCGGCCTTGAATGGGGCGACATCGGCGGCAATGCGCAGGGAGAACAGGTTGGGCGTCCAGTGGGTGTTGCTGGCAACGCTGCCTTCTATCCACCGGGTGATCTGCTCGGACATTGTTGACTCTTCTTGTGCTGTAAGTGGCGGGCGCGCATTGTCGCACATCCCGGGAAAGCGTTGGCACTGCCAGGGCTTTGTCTGTAAGCTCCAGCGTCAGAGCCCTGTTACGGAATCCAGGGGCGAATGGATGTATCCGAGGGGGAGTTCATGCTGCGCACGTGGTTCGAGATCGCATTGTGGAAACGCATTCTGCTGGCCCTGGCATTGGGCGTGGTGGTCGGCAGTCTGTGGGGGGAGGGAGCGGCTTCAATCCGCTGGATAGGCGATCTCTTCGTACGCCTCATCGGCATGGTGGTGGTGCCGCTGGTCTTCTTTACACTGGTGTCCGGCGTCATGTCGATGGGTGATCCGCAGAAGCTCGGTTCGCTTGGCGTGAAAACTCTCGCGCTCTACATGATCACCACCCTCATTGCCATCTGCATCGGCATTGTGCTGGCACTGCTGCTCAAGCCCGGTGAAGGCGTTGACCTCTCGCTCGCGGTGCCGGGCACTCTGCAGGAAACCATTCCCCTCTCCGAGCGCCTGATGAGCATCGTGCCGCGCAATCCGATCGCCTCGCTGGCCGAGGGCAATGTGCTCGCCGTGATCTTCTTTGCCCTGTTGCTGGGCGTGGCCGGCCTCGTCGTCGGCCAGAAGGCCAAGCCGGTGGGCGACGTGGTGGATGCCGCCTCTGAAATCATGTTGAAGATCACCAGCTGGGTGATGGAAGTGGCGCCCTTCGGCGTCTTCGCCTTGATCGCCTGGGTGTCAGGCACGCAGGGCGTGCTGGCCCTGCTGGATGTGGTGCGGCTGGCCATCGCCGTGTTCCTCGGTTGCATCCTGCACATGACGCTGGTCTATGGCTCCATGATGAAGGTGCTGCTGCGGCTCAGCCCGATGAACTTCTTTCGCGGTGCGCGCGATGCGATGCTGGTGGCGTTCTCCACCTCGTCCAGTTCCGCCACCATGCCGGTCACCCTTTCCGTGGCCGAGCGCAATCTGGGCATCCGACCCGTCGTTGCCACCACGGTGATTCCACTGGGCGCCACGATCAACATGGACGGCACGGCATTGTACGTGGGCATCGTGACCCTGTTCGCCGCCCAGGCCTTCGGCATCCCGCTGGCCTTCGCCGATTACCTGATCGTGATTGGCGCCACCACGCTGGTTTCGGTGGGCACCGCCGCCGTGCCGGGAGCATCGCTGTTCCTGATGTCCGTGGTCATGAGCGCCGTGGGCATGTCGCCCGAGCAGATCGCGGTGGTGGTGGGCTTCATTCTGCCGTTCGATCGGCCGCTGGACATGGCGCGCACCTGCGTGAACGTGACGGGGGACATGGCGGTGGCCACGGTGGTGGCCAACTGGGAGAAGGAATTCGATCGCGAAGTCTTCGACGGTCCGAATCGTTATTGACAGGGCGTGCGGAAACGCCGGTGGATCAGAAGGCCCAGGTCAGGGTGAGGCCGGCACGCACGTCCTCATCCAGTGTCGCAAAGGCGGCGTCGACGTCGGCCCGGGTGGCGACCACCTGGGTCAGCAGCGTGAGGTGGTTGCTCAGCGTGTACGTCAGTGCCACGCTGCCCAGCACCGAGCCGGCATCCAGCGCACTCTGCATCGTCACGGCCAGCACCAGATCGCCATTGCGCATCGAGTGGCCGTAGCGCAAGAGCGCATTGCCCGTCACCTCATCCCCCGTCAGTCTCTCTCCTGATTCCAGCACGCTGTCCTGGCGCAGTACCGTCTGCGCGGACACGCCGATGATCAGGCTTTGCTCGTTGCTGAAGGCGTACTCCAGCCCCGCCGTACCCGCCAGTTGATCCACGGCGCGAGTGCGAGCCGCGTGCGAGCCGTCCGCGGCGGTGTGCGGCACGTCGGCAAGCACGCCGTGGTTGAACGCGATGTCCAGATTCAGCAGCAACCTGCCGATGGCGCGATTCGCACTGGCCCCCAGCAGCAGGAAGCCGTTCTCCCGTGCCACGGCGTCGCCCACTCCGGAAGGCGGTGCGCTGTAGCGCAGTTGGTTCTCATAGAGATAGGCCGCCATCACCGACACGTCACTGCCAGTGAAACTCCAGCGCAGTTTCGAGCCGGCCTCGAACAGCGGCTTGTCGCGACGCAGGTCCGTGAGATTGAATGCCGGTTCGAAGAAGAAAGGACTGCCGCGCACTGGCGGCGGATTGAACTCCGGGTAAAGGTTCACGAAGCTGGACAGGTTGCTCTTCAGGCCGTAGCGATCCCACACCAGCAGCCACTGGTTCAGGCGCGCATCCTCGATGTCGATGATGCTCAGGTCGCGGAACTCGCTGGTGTTGATCACATCCAGCACCGAGTTGCCGACGTTCTCCCCCCAGACCACCGTTTGCGCCCCCAGCTTGAGGCTCTGCCGGGCTGTGCTGCGCTGCACGAACAATTCATGCAGGCGGTATTCCGTATCCACCTCGCGGCCGTTGGCGCGGTACTAGTAGTCGCCGGGCCAGTAGACCCTGGCCTGGGCGCTGCCCTGCAGCAGCCAGCCCGGCGCGAAGGCATTCTGATACCGGGCCAGCAGGCTCAGGCGGCTGTTCTCGGTGGCGGCGCTGCGCGGCAGAGCGAGGCCGCCCGGCAGGTTGACCTCATGTGAATTGATGTGTGCCAGCACTTGCTGGCTCAGGCGGAAGGTGAACGGCTGCAGCCAGGCCGGGCGCTCCTCGTCGCTGTTGGCGAACAGGTCCGTGCCTGCCGCGTCGAAGGCGGCGCTGTCGAAGCTGAGATTGTCCAGCGCGAAGTCCTGGCACTGCCCCGTGTGCCAGGGCAGCAGGAGCGCGGCGCAGAGCAGGGCACTAGGGGTGCTGGCGACACCACCTGGCAACGTCTTGCAGGTGTTCGTCAGCAAGCTGGCTCCTGCAGAAGTTGTGAAGTGCTCATGGCGGGGGCGCTCAGTCAATTTGTGCCCGCAGCTTCTGCAGTTCAGCCTCGCGGAAGGCCACATCGGTCAGGGTGCGCTGGCTGAGGAAATCCTCGGGCACCTCGATGCCGGTGTTGATCTCGAGGATCGCCAGGTTGGACAGCCGATTGCTCACCAGATTCATCATGGTGAGCGAACGCGCCACCCAGACCCCGTTCACCTGCTCCACGCGCGAGGCCAGCAGGCGCTTGATCTCGCGCCCGTGCTCGTCGTACATGTCGGCGCGCAGGGTCACATAGCGCTCCTTGTCGATGTACTGGACGATGCGGGCGTAGCGGGTGTTGCGCGCGCGTTCCGCATTGGGAATGGACTCGATCTTCCATACCTCGCGGCCCGCTTCGGTGGTCTGTTCCAGAATGCTCAGCGTGTATTCGTCCAGCTTGCCCGTGTCCTGGTCCTCGGTGGTGAACTCGGAACCGAACAGCGCAGCGGGCTCGCTGTCCTCGGCGCTGCCGCTGGCGATGCGCTTGACCGTGCCGAGCGCGGAGAGATACAGCCAGGTCTCGTTGTCCACCGTCGGATCGTCATAGGTGACGCTGAGCATGCCGATGCCGCGCTCGGCCGGCGGCTCCAGCACGATGGCCACGGAGCGGGTGTCTTTCTTGTCCGGCCCGAAATTCACTCCCACGGATTCCAGGGCCTTGATGCGTGCGCGCTCAGCACAGGTGATCTGGTTGTCGCGAATGCCGAACTGGCAGCTGGAGAGCTGGATGCGGTTGAAGACTGAGTCGGTGGTGCTGCGCAGTGCGTCCTCGACTTTCTCGAGAATCTCGCGGGCCGACTCCTGGGCCGTGACCAGAGGGGCCATGACGCCCAGACAGAGCGCGACTAGACAGCGCTGCAGGCGGCGCCGAGGAATGAAACACGTGCGCGGTGCTGGCTTCATGCCGGTATCCTCCTGGGGGCGGTATCGTCCAGAGCGAAAGTGGGCTGCACATCCTTGACGCCGAAATCGGGCTTGAACACGTGCAGCAGGGCAGGGATCAGGAACAGGTCGCAGAGCAGGGCGACGAAGATGGCCAAGGAGCCGAATATGCCGATCTTGGCGATGCCCAGATAGTCCGAGAAGCCCATGATCGCGAAGCCCAGGCCCAGCACCATCGTGGTGAAGATCACGGCCGCACCGACGTCCTTCATGGTGCTGTGCAGCGCCAGCGCCATGCTGCGCGTGCAGATCAATTCCAGCCGGTAGTGTGTCATGAAGTGAATCGTGTCATCCACCGCGATGCCGATGATCACCGGCGCGATCATCAGCGTGTCGGTGTCTAGCGCAATGCCCAGCAGCCCCATCAGACCGAAGCTGAGCAGCGCGGGAATCAGGTTCGGCACGATGGCGAGCAGGCCGCCCTGAATCGAGCCCAGGGTCAGCATCATGATCACGCAGATCACCCCCAGTGCCAGCGTGAAGCTGCTGTACTGCGACTGCGCGATCTCGTCGGTGGCGCGCATCATCAGCGGGATCGAACCCGTCATGCGCACTTCCAGTTCCGGGAAGTCCTGCCGCAGTGGCGCGAAGACCTCGTCGATCAGCACGCCCATCTCGTCGAAGAACTGCTGGTACTGATAGGAGCCAGCGTTATAGGCATTGAGGGTGATGTGCGAGCGGCTGTAGTCGTCCGACACCAGGGCGCGACGATCGTCGGGATTGGCGCTGTTGAAGAGATAGAGCAGCTGGGAAATCATCGCCTCGGAGTCCGGCACCCGGTAGAAGGCCGGGTCATCGCCGTTCATGATCTGACTGGTGTCCTTGACGATGTCGGCCAGGGACCAGGTGCGTGAGATCTCCCTGGCCAACTCGACTTCGATGCGCGTCTGCAGCCTGTCCACCGCCTGCAACATGGCCGGATTGAGCAGACCGTCGCTCACGCCCGTGTCGATCATGATTTCCATGTTCTGCGCTCCGGCCATGTGCTCGTCCACCACCTCGTAGGCCACACGCATCTCGCTGCCCTCGCGCGTGAGCTCCGCGATATTGCTGTCGATGCGCACCTGACTGGTGCCATAGATGCACAGCAGCAGGATGGCGCCGAAAATGCCGAGAATCGTGCCCGGGCTGCGGGCCACCAGGCGCGGGACGGCCTCCAGCATGGTCTGTTGCCAGCGCAGTCAGCACGCCGCTGAGTGCCAGATACAGTGCCACGTGCAGTCCGAAGGTGAGGAAGCCGGCCAGCACCACCAGGCCGCCGCACAGCGCCCTGCCGAGCCCGGGGAGTTCCTGCCACCGCTGGCGCCAGGAGGGGCGCTGCGTCTGCTGCGCGGCAGGCTGGCCGGGATGCCACAGACTCAGCAGGATGGGCAGCAGCACCAGTGTGAAGAACAGGGCCATGAACACGCCGCCGGCCGACATCACGCCGAAGATGCGGATGGGGGTGAGGTCGGACAGACTCAGCGAGAGCACACCGGTCATGGTGGTGACGGTGGTGACGAAGATGGCCAGCCCCGTCTTTTCGTAGGCGGCATAGAGGGCCCGGGCATGGGCCAGGCCTTCTCGTCGGAAGTTGAAATATGCACTCATCACATGGACACAGTCAGCGATGCCGCAGGCGAAGATGAGCAGGCAGGTCAGCACCAGCATGGTGGACATGGGCACCCCCAGCCAGGCCGTGGCACCCCAGGTCCACAGCAGGCTGAGGGCGATGGTCAGGATCGGCCAGAGCACCGCACTGAAGGAGCGGAACAACACCCATAGCAGTCCGACGAAGACACCTACCATCGCGACGCCCAGCAGCATCATCTGCTGCAGCATGCGGTAGATGAAATCGTTCATGGGCGGATTGCCCACCGGATGGAACTCCATCACGTCGGCGTGCTGGCCGTAGACGGCGCGGATGGCGGTGAAGAAGCGGCTGTACTCGAACATGTCCACCGTCTGGAAGGGGATGTCCTGAACCTCGGCTTGTTCGTCGACCTCGAGGGCCACGGCACTGTCAGTGTCGAAGGCACTGAAACTGAGATCCAGCGTGATGTCCGCCGCGTCGATCTGCGGGGTGAAGCCTTCCACCGGCTCGGCACCGAAGGTGGTCTGGATCAGGATGCCGGCGTAGCGGCCATCGGCAGAATAGAACAGCAGGCGGTAGTCGTCCTCTGCCAGCGCACGCGCACGGATGGCCTGCAGTTCGGCAGCGGATTACGGCAATTTTTCTGGAACGAGACGATCGGAACGCAGGGTGTCGCCGTCCACGCTCTGAATGCGTGCCGTGCTCAGCGACTGCACGCGGCGGATCTTGCCGAGTTCTTCCAGCAGCACCGGTTCGCCGTCGATTTCCGCCGGATAGGCTGCCGGGTCGAGCGACTGCCAGTTGTCGAGTTCCTGGGTGAGTTGCTGCACGGCCTGCAGTGAGCGGGCGGAGAACACGTCGCCATCGAGGGCACGGTAAACGAGGAACACCGAATCATCGCTGCCGAACTGTTCGCGGAATTCATTCAGGGCCGCGATGGCCGGGTCGTCCTGATCGATGAAACTGTCGATGGTCATGTCCAGCGTGGTGTGGGTCCACGCGCCCCAGGCCATGGCCGCAGAGGCGCCCAGCAACAAGGCCAGCACCAGGGTGCGGGCCTTGAGAGACCACAGGGGGATGAGCGCGAAGAAACGGCTCAGCGAGAGAAGTGTCTTGTCCATCTGATCCTGCTTCCAGATTCCATTCTTCCTGCGACATCACCACACAGGAGAGCCTTCGTTCTTGTTGTATTGCAGTGCTTGGCGCTGGCGTCCTGCGCAGCGCACTTCGCTCAGTTGGGGCAGCTGTACACCCCGAAGGTCTGACGGCCGTCGGTGATCGGGGATTCGACGACGATGCGGTTGCCGCCCATGTCGGCCGCTTCGTTGCGAGCAAGATCGATCAGCTCGGCCTGCAGCTTGGCGGAACCGCGCTCCACGAACACGATTTCGCTCAGCGCATTCGACGTGCTGGTGCCTATACGGCGGCAGCTGGCGACTTCCGTCGGTGTGGCGACGGTGACCAGGCGGCCCGCCGCAGTCAGGTTGACCCAGTTGCCGCAGGCGCTCAGAGCGCTGCCGAGAACCAAGGCCAGAACGAGGGTACGCATGGAATTCTCCTGTGATTGCAGATGCCCGCTTACCATGCCAGCTTCGGCTGTGAGCGTAAAGCCTGCCCGGCGAAAATCACGAGCGCCAGGCCGCAGCTGCTGCGTTGCTTTACCTGATGCACAATGGCTATGCTACCGGCATGACTGTCTACGTGGATGGCGGCCGGCTGCTGCGCTGAGCGCCGCAGACGAGAAGAACAAGAAGAGGTTGAGGAATGAGTTTCAAGCCCGTCATCCTGATCTATGATCTGGACAACCGACTGGTGGACGAGATCGCCGCCGAGATTGGTGCTACTGGCCAGTACACCAGCATCAATACCTACAACGAGGCCAATGCCCTGGACGCCGTGCGGCAGTACGACCGCTGCTTCGGCCTGCTGACCAACAAGTTGTCCTGCATCATCACTGGCTGGAACAACTACAAGAAGCCGCGTGACCAGTTCCTCTACCTGCTGCGGGACATCGAGCGGCGCAGCCCGCTGCGCCAGCGCACACCCGTGGTGATGGTCACCGAGGATCACCGCGAGGATCTCAAGCGCCGCGCGCTGGAGCCTGCCGACGGCGGTGTCTGCGCCTATCTGCACAAGGACAGTTTCCGTGAGGCCTTGGTGCCCACACTGCACCGCATCGTGTTTGACAAGCAGGCGGAAGATCTCAACCGCGACGCCCTGCGCGTCTTCCTCGCCCAGTCGCAACAGGACTGAGACACCCCAGGCCAGCCCCCATGTCCAAGTTCGAATTCGTCATGATGTTCGTGTCCGTGGTGGTCGCGTTCTCGCTGGCCGAACTCATGATGGGCTGGGGCCGGCTCATCCGCAGCTGGCATCTGGTGCAGCGACCGCTGTTCGTGCTCGGCTGGTCGTTCTGGCTGCTGGTGGTCATCACCTTCCACTATCTGGGCTTCTGGGAATATCAGTCCGGCGTCGACCTGCGTTCCGTGGGCCAGATGCTGCTGGGGCTGAGCGCTCCCATCGTGCTGGTGCTGCTCAGTTTCGTGCTGACGCCGGAGTTGCGCGAGGGTCAGCCCACGGACCTGGAGGAGCATTACTTCCGCATCAAGGACTGGTTCTTTCCGCTGGTGCTGGTGTTCTTCCTGCTGTCTTCGCTCACCGACACCCTGCTGCCCGATTTCCGCGACACCTGGCAGACTCGCATCGTCGGCCCGGCGCTGCTCATGGTGTCCTTCATTCCACTGTTCTTCACCCGGCGCCGCGCTGTGCACCTGGCCGTGCTGGCCTTCAACCTGGTACTCATCGTGGTGTCCAGCTACACCCTGGATGTGCGCGGGCTTTGAGCCCGCCAGCCTCACACTTCCCCGTAGCGAAAGCAGCTTGCCACGTGGTCGTTGACCATGCCCGTGGCCTGCATGTGCGCATAGACGATGGTGGAGCCCACGAACTTGAAGCCGCGCTTCTTCAAGTCCTTCGACAGTGCATCGCTTTCGGGGGATGTTGCCGGAATCTCTTTCAGGCTGCCGCGCCGGCCATCGAGCACCTTGCCCCCTGTGAAGCCCCAGACATAGGCATCGAAACTGCCGAACTCGCGCTGCACCTGCAGGAAGGCCAGGGCATTGCTGCGCATGGCGTAGAGCTTGAGACGATTGCGGATCAGGCCCGTGTCCTGCAGGCGCTCCTCGATCTCGGCATCGGTCATGGCGGCCACGCGCACCGGGTCGAAGTCGAAGAAGGCGCGGCGATAGTGCTCGCGCTTGCGCAACACCGTGATCCAGCTCAGCCCGGCCTGCTGGCATTCCAGGGAGAGGAACTCGAACAGCGTCTGGTCGTCGTGCACGGGCACGCCCCATTCGGTGTCGTGGTAGGCCACATAGAGCGGGTCTGTCCCGCACCAGGCGCAGCGTGTCTTCATGGCGGTCGTCCTTGAAAGAAAGTCAGGTGACCCAAGCATAGCGCGAAAGTTTGCTCGCCGGCTTGCCGCGTTGGCCACTGGCCGCGGCGCGCGCTGCCGGCATAGAATCGCCCCGACCCAGCCGTCGTCTTCACACGAGAGTCCAACATGTTGACCACCCCGCAATCGCCCCTGTTCAAGACCACTGCCCTCGTGCTCAGCGCTGTCATGCTTGCCGGCTGCGCCGTGAACCCGGTCACCGGTCAGCGCGAACTGAGTTTCATTTCCGAGCAGCGCGAGCTGAGCATCGGGGCCGAACAGTATTCGCCCTCGCAGCAGTCCCAGGGCGGCGAGTTCAGTGTCGACCCGCAGCTGACCGCCTATGTGCAGAGCGTGGGCCAGCGCCTGGCGGCGGTGAGTGATCGCCAACTGCCGTATGAATTCGTGGTGCTCAACAATTCCGTGCCCAATGCCTGGGCGCTGCCGGGAGGCAAGATCGCCGTGAATCGTGGCCTGCTGACTGAGCTGAACAACGAGGCCGAACTGGCCGCCGTGCT